>NZ_DAHVQP010000101.1:0-43685 GCF_027317685.1 Saccharomonospora sp. | reverse complement strand
CGGCGAAGGTCGCGGGTTCGAGTCCCGTCAGGGTCGCAACGGCGTTCCGGTGGTGGACCGGCGTCCTGGCCAGGTAGCTCAGTTGGTAGAGCGTCCGCCTGAAAAGCGGAAGGTCGCCGGTTCGACCCCGGCCCTGGCCACGGTCATAAAGTTTCAAAAAGACCTGCCCTTTCTGGGCAGGTCTTTTTCGTATGCCTGGGGGCGGTCGCGGGTTTCGTCGGACGAAACCGTAGTAGCCCTCCGGCCGTCGGGTCTCCGGTTGCTGTCGTCGGTCATTCGTTCGTGGTGATCGCTGCTGTCCTGGCAGCACTGGGTATGCGTGCTCAATCCGCGGCAGATCTGGCCGGTGGTGCGCGGACTGCTGGATGAGGCGGCCGCGTTCGCCGTCCGCAAGTACGACAACGCGAGGAGGCGGCGAATCCACTGATGAAGGCATGTCCGCGGACGTGACAGCACGTTCGCGAAAAGATCATCGGGTACGCGCCTTCGAGGTGTTGTCGACACGCGTCGAAAGCAAGGCCGAACCGGATGGATCGCGGCGGCCGAGACGGGTTCGTCGGTATCGCGGCCCCCGGAAACAGGTCACCTTCGTACGCAGCGCACGATCGAGGAGAAGAGAAGGTAGCGCCCGGCCATGCCGGGGGTCGCGGTCACTCCGAACTCGGTGCGGTCGACACGTGCCGCGGCGCGGACGGTGAAGGAATCGCCGTCCAGGGCGGTGCTCTCCATGAGGAGCGTGACGGGCTTGGTCACGCCGCGCACCGTCAACGCGCCCGTGATCGTCCCGCCGTCCCACCGCTGCGAAGTGAAGGTGATCGTCGGGTGCCGGTCGGTGTCGAGGTACATCGGCGAGCGCACGACCTTGTCCCGCATGGCGACCGGGGTGCGGAAGCTGGTCGCGTCGATCTCGACCCGGATGTCGGACTCGCCGACCGGCTCGGCGATGTCGACGGTCCCGCTGGAGATGGTGAAAGTCCCGCGTACCGGGAGCAGTCCGAACAGGTGTGTCGTGTTGAACGTGACTGTGGAGTGCGCGGTGTCGATCTCGTAGCGTCCGGGTCGGGGAGTCGTCGTGGTGATGTCCGCCTGGTCCGTTGTCATGATCACATTCAATCGCAGTTCGTGTGTTAAGCAACACATTCGACCACAACGAATCGGTCCGCGACTTCGCCGAAGATGACCTTTTGCGCTGTAGGCTGCGCGGATGGATATCGGTGCCCGGCTCGTCGCCGCCGCGACCGAGCTGCTCGACGACCGGTTTCCCGGGGAGTCCGAAGCCGGAGCCGCCGCGATGGTGCTGGACGACGGCACGGTCCTCACCAGCACCGCTCCACCGGCGTTGAACCCGGCCGTCGAACTGTGCCACGAGGTCGGTGCCCTGTGCGAGGCGTATCGGCTCGGCCGGACGGTCGTGGCCTCGGCCTGTGTCGTTCGCCCGGGCCGGGAAGCCGACGCCTGGGTCCTCACCCCATGCGGTGTGTGCCAGGAACGCCTCCGTGTCCACGGCCCCGAAGTACTGGTCGCCGTGCCCGAACCCGACGACCCGGCGCGGTGGCGAATGGTCCGACTGGGTGAACTCCAGCCGCATTGGTGGCGGGCCGTGTTCGACGAGTCGTGAGCCGACCCGAGCCCGGGTTCTCACACTTGGTCGGAAGGTGATCGCGACATTACGCTCGATGCGTGCTGTCCCAGGCAAGGAGAGAACCGACGCCCCCGTCGGACGACGAGGTGGGGAACCCGTGAGCACACCGCGCGTGGCGCTGTTCGCGACCTGCCTCACCGACACGCTGTACCCCGACACCGCCAAGGCCGTGCTCCGGCTGCTCGAACGGCTCGGCTGCGAGGTCGATTTCCCGCTGGGACAGACGTGCTGCGGGCAGATGCACTACAACACCGGCTACTACGACGAGGCCGAACCGCTCGCCCGCCGCTATGCGGAGGTGTTCGACGGCTACGACTACGTGGTGGCCCCTTCGGGTTCCTGTGCCGGAATGGTCCGAAAGCTCCATCCCGACGTGTGTGGCAACAGCCCCGCCGTCGAACGCACCTACGAACTCAGCGAGTTCATTGTGGATGTCCTCGGGGTCACCGACGTCGGCGCGTACTTCCCGCACCGGGTGACCTACCACCCCACGTGTCACTCGCTGCGCATGCTCGGGGTGGGTGACAAGCCGCTGCGCCTGCTGCGCGAGGTGAAGGGCCTCCAACTGGTCGAGTTGCCGCAGGCGGAACAGTGCTGCGGCTTCGGCGGCACGTTCGCGTTGAAGAACGCGGAGACGTCCACCGCCATGCTGGCCGACAAGATGCGGTGCGTGCAGGACACGGGCGCGCAGGTGCTCACCGCCGGCGACAACTCGTGTCTGATGCACATCGGCGGCGGCCTGTCCCGGCTGCGCACCGGCGTGCGAAGCGTGCACCTGGCGGAAATCCTGGCGAGTACGGAGGAACAGCCGTGGGTCGCAACCCCGTGACGTGGCTCGGCAGCCCGACGTTCCCTCGCGCGGCCCACACCGCGCTCGGTGACACACAACTGCGCACCAACCTGCGCAAGGCGACGACCTCCATCCGGGCCAAGCGTGCCGAGGCTGTCGCGGAGCTGTCCGACTGGGAAGAGCTGCGCAGGGCGGGCGAGGCTATCAAGGACGATGTGCTCGCCCACCTCGACACCTATCTGGTGCGGCTGGAGGAGGCCGTGACCGCTCGCGGCGGCGTGGTGCACTGGGCTCGCGACGCCGAGGAGGCCAACCGCATCGTGCTCGACCTCGTGCGGGCCAAAGACGCCGACGAGGTCGTCAAGGTCAAATCCATGGCCACCGCCGAGATCGGCCTGAACCCCTACCTGGAGGCGGCCGGTGTTCGGCCCGTCGAGACCGATCTCGCCGAGCTGATCGTGCAACTCGGAAACGACCGGCCCTCGCACATCCTCGTACCCGCGATCCACCGCAACCGCGCCGAGATCAAGGACATCTTCGTGCGTGGGATGTCGGAGGTGCCCGCCTCGGACGACCCGCGGGACCTGGCCGAAGCGGCGCGGAAGCACCTGCGACGCAAGTTCCTCTCCGCCAAGGTCGCGATCTCGGGAGCCAACTTCGCCGTCGCGGAGACCGGCTCCATCGCCGTCGTCGAGTCGGAGGGCAACGGGCGCATGTGCCTGACCCTGCCCGAAACACTGATCACCGTGATGGGGATCGAGAAACTCGTCCCGACGTGGCGCGACCTGGAGGTCTTCCTACAGTTGCTGCCGCGTTCGTCGACGGCCGAACGCATGAACCCGTACACGTCCGTCTGGTCAGGCGTGACACCGGGAGACGGTCCGAGCGAGTTCCACCTCGTGCTGTTGGACAACGGTCGCACCACCGCGCTGGCCGACGAGGTGGGCAGACAGGCGTTGCGGTGCATCCGCTGCTCGGCGTGCCTCAACGTGTGTCCCGTCTATGAGCGCACAGGCGGGCAGGCCTATGGCTCGGTGTATCCGGGGCCGATCGGTGCGATCCTCGCGCCGCAGCTCGTCGGGGACATGGACGATGAGCAGGCCGCGTCGTTGCCGTACGCGTCGTCGCTCTGCGGCGCCTGCTACGAGGTGTGTCCCGTGCGCATCGACATTCCCGAGGTGCTCACGCACCTGCGGTCGCAGGCTGTGCAGGCGAAGTCGAGACGTGACCCCGAGGCGTTGGCCATGGCGGGTGCCGCATGGATGTTCCGCGATCCCCGCCGATACGAAGCGGCACAACGGATCGGGGCACTGTCGCGTTTCCTCGCCGGCGACGACGGCCGGATCAAACGCCTGCCGTGGCCAGGTTCGAAGTGGACGGACAGTCGGGACGTCCCGGCGGTGCCGAAGGAGTCGTTCCGCATGTGGTGGAGGCGGAACCGTGGCTAGTGCGAGAGCGGAGATCCTGGCGCGGATCCGTGCCGTGTCCCGGCCCGAACCGCCCCCGGTGCCGAGAGACTACGAACAGACCCGCAGAGCCGACGACCCCGTGGGACTGTTCACCGAGCGGATAGAACACTACAAAGCCACCGTCCATCGAGTGACCGAGGACGAACTACCCGCGCGGATCAGGGCTTGCCTGGTCGATCGTGACGCAAGGACGATGGTGGCTCCCGCCGACCTGCCCGCGAGCTGGCGTGTGAGCGAAGTGCGCTGGGCGCTCGACGAACCGGCCTTGGAGCTCCCCGAAGTGGACTCGGCCGACGGGGTATTGACCGGTTGCGCGGTCGCGATCGCCGAGACCGGCACCGTCGTCCTCGACACCGGTGCAGCACAGGGCAGACGACTGCTCACACTCGTACCGGACTATCACCTGTGCGTGGTGCGTGCCGACCAGATCGAGGTGAGTGTGCCGGAGGCGCTGCGGAGACTGGACCCCGGACGTCCCCTGACGTTCGTGAGCGGACCCTCGGCCACCAGCGACATCGAACTCGACCGGGTGGAGGGCGTGCACGGCCCGAGAACACTCGAAGTGCTGGTGGTGGACGCGTCGTGAGATGACGGCTCGGGCGGACCTGCCGCTATTCGAACACCTCGTTCGCGGGGGCCGGCCTTCCGAGGTGGAAGCCCTGTGCCTGATCACAACCGAGTTCCCGCAGGATGGTGATCTGCCGTTCGTTCTCCGTGCCCTCGGCGATCACCGTGAGACCCATCGAGTGAGCCATCGTGATGATCCCCTTGATGATCGCCTCGGCGTCGGGGTGACTGGGTCCGTCGAGTCCCGCCACGAACGAGCGGTCGATCTTCAGCGTGTCCAGCGGAAGTTTCCACAGCTGCGCCAGCGACGAATAACCCGTGCCGAAGTCGTCGATCGCCAACCGCACCCCGAGTTCCCGCAACGCGGTGAGCACTTCGGCCGCGGCCTCCGGTTCCTGCATCAGGGCGCTCTCGGTGATCTCCAGGCACAGCTCGCCCGGCGGCAGTCCCGTCGTGCGAAGGGCGTCGTTCACGGCGGGCACCACCGAACCGTCGTCGAGTTGACGTGCCGACACGTTCACGGCGAGCCGGGTGGGCACACCGCTGCGCTTGCGCCGAAACGCCAGCTCCTGCGTCGCGGCGCGCAGCATGTGCCCGCCGATCAGGTTGATGAGGTCGCTCTCCTCGGCCAGTGGAATGAATTCGCCCGGAGAGATCTCCCCGTGCACGGGATGGTTCCAGCGCAACAGTCCCTCGACGGCCACCCGCCGGTGTGTGCGCAGATCCACCACGGGCTGATAGGCCACCCACAACTGACCGTCCCGGACGGACTCGCGCAGGTCCTGTTCCAACCGCAGTTGCCGCTGCACCCGCTCCCGCAGTTCGACATCGAAGAACTCGTGTCTGCCCCGCCCACGCATCTTCGCCTGATACATGGCCACGTCGGCGTCCCGTAGCAGGTCCTCGGCCGAGCGTTCGTCGTTCGCGCGCGCCGTCACCACACCGATGCTGGCGTCGATACGTAGCCTGCGGCCTTCCACGATGATGGGTTCGGCCAGTGCCCGCCGGATATGACCGATGAGGCCCTGGATCTGACCGCTCTGCTCTATACCGGACGCCACGATGGCGAACTCGTCGCCTCCGAGCCTGCCGACCAGGTCGTCGCGCCGCACACAGTTCTTCAGCCGCAGGCCCGCGATACGCAGCACCTTGTCGCCGATGCCGTGCCCCAGTGAGTCGTTGATGACCTTGAACTTGTCCAGGTCAATGAACAACACGCACACCGATCGCCCGTAAGGCTGCCGCAGCATGTCCTCCAACCGCTTCAACAGCAGCGTCCGGTTGGCCAGGTTGGTGAGCGGGTCGTGCGTGGCGTCGTGTTCGAGCCGCTCGCCGATGGCCCGACGTTCGGTGATGTCGGTGAACGACGCCACGACCTCGTGAGGGGGCGCCGTGTTCGGGGCCAACGGTCGACAACTCATCGACAACCACACCCACTGCCCGTCGGGACGCCGGGCCCGCAGCACACGGCCGTTCAACGCGTTGCCGGTGCTCCGCGTCAACGCCGACGGGTACTCACTCGGCGGGATGCGCGCGCCGGATTCGTCGTACAACGGAAACAGCGACGGTGAGCAACCGATCATGGCCTCGACGGGCAGACCGAGGATACGGCCCGCCGCAGGGTTCGCCGAACCGACGAGCCCGTTGCCGTCGATCACCACGACGCCCTCGTCGAGTGCCGTCACCACGGTGCGGTAGCGGCGTTCGACCGCTCTGCGCGCGGTCTCGTCCGCACACATCAGCACGTACCCGTCGTCCATGGGGGAGGCCGACACCCGCACCGTCAACGCGGAACCGTCGGCCTTCCGGTGTTCCACCTCGACGACCCCGCCGTCGGCCACGATGGCCTGCGGGTCGAGCGTCACCCCAACGAGTTCGCTCACGGGCCTGCCCAACGCCGCGTGCTCGCTGTGGCCGTAGACGGCTTCGGCCGCTGGATTCCAGCTGGTCACCATGCCGTCCGACGTCGTCGCGATGATGGCGTCACTGACATGTCGGACCAGCGCCGCCTGGAAGCGCAGCGCGGCCTGCGCGGACTTCTGGGCGGTGATGTCCCGCATGATCACCTGGTAGGCGGGTTCACCCTGCCAGGTGGTGCGCACCGACACCGACTCGACGAACAGCGAACTACCGTCGAGCCTGCACAGACGGACTTCGGTGGGCTCCGTGGCCTCGCCCGGCTCCCGCAACGACGAGACCCGGCGCAGCAACTCCGGTGCCGCGACGGGACGGACGAAGTCGATGATCGGACGGTTCAGCAGCTTCGCGGGATCGTCGGCCTTGACGAACCGGGCCGCTGCCGGGTTGACGTACACCAACTTGCCGTCCTGGTGCACGCAGATCCCTTCGGGACTGAGTTCCACCAGCAGGCGATAGCGATCGGCGAGATCATCCAGTGCCTGCGCGTTACTGAACCGCTCAGTCACGTCCGTGGCGATTCCCACGAGCCGTTCGACCGTTCCTGTCGCGGCATTGCCTTGAGCGCGAGCGAGAAAGCGCGTCCATCGGGTTTCACCGCCGGGCGTCGTGTGACATTGCTCAAGATCAAAATTGTGCCATACCGGGCAATTTCTCGCCGCGAAGGTCAACGGCTCGAGTAAATCCAGCAGACGCCGACGAACGACATCCGAGTTATCGGTGTCCACTCCGAGAATCCCGGCCAGCTCGGGGCTCCACGTGACATCGTGATCGGAGAGGTTCACGGACCACGCGCCTGCGGTGATCGCGGTGAGCGCAAGGTCGGTGACGTCCTCCCGGCTACGCGACGACCAGGTGGACAACTCGTCGTGGGTGTACGCCTCCATGCTCAGTCCATCCGCCGCACGTTCCCAGGTGTTGATTACAGCATGAAATCACCGCTGGGCGAATAGGAGGAATTGTCTCGCAGTTGCCGCTGCGTGCATCTTGAGCGCCCCTCGAAGTCCATCACTCGAGTAGGCGGTTGTTTCGGTCCACACCGTTCGGCGAACCGAGCCGCCTGTAGCAGGAAACCGGACGAAAGTGAGGAAGCATCTTGAGTCCACAAGGCGGAATTGAGATTTGTGGAGTCGGCGCCGTCACCGGCTACGGCTGGGGGCGGAAGGCATTGTGGGACGGGCTGCGGTCGGCGAAACCGGCGGCGACGCTGACCCACGGCTACGGCTCCGACCGCCCCGACAGTGACGGCGGCATCGGTACCACGTTCGGTGAGAACTGCGGTTGGGTCGCCAGAGTGCCGCAAGGGGGCGATTCCGCGGACGGCAGGGGGCGGTTCGCTCGAGCCATGCGGGCGGCGGCACGCGAAGCCATCGACGACGCCCTGCGACGTGGCTGGCGGCAAGGGCGCCGCGTGGGACTGCTGCACGCCGTCGTGCTCGGCGAGGTCGACCTGTGGAAGGACTTCTATCTGCTGGAACACGGCGACATCAGGGCAAGGGAGTACTTGGCACTGATGCCGTCGACACCGATGTCCACCCTCATGCAGGAGTACGGCTTCCACGGTCCCGCGATGAACGTCTCAGCCATGTGCGCATCGGGTAACGCCGGTCTGCTCACCGCCAAACTGTGGCTGGACGCGGGACTCGTCGACGACGTGGTGCTCGTGGCCACCGACCTGTCACTCACGCCGGAGAACGTCCGACACTTCGTGCGGCTCGGGGTCACGGTGGTCGACGCCGAACCCCTCGACGGATGCCGACCGTTCCAGGAGGGCAGTCGCGGGTTCGTGATGGGGGAGGCGTCCGTGGCGTTCGTACTGTCCCGGAAGACACGCACGCCGTACACCACGGTGCTGGGCGGTGCCATGTCGCACGACGCCTACCACGCCACGTCGATCGATCCGGAACTGTCGCAGGTGCGACGGTGCTTCACCGAGGCACTCGACAACGCGGGGGTACCGGCGAGCGCCGTCGGCTACCTCAACGCGCACGGGCCCGGCACCCGACAGTGCGACACGACGGAGTCGGTGCTGGCCGACGAATTGTTCGGAGACGACACGGGCGTGTATTCGGTCAAGCCGTTGGTGGGGCACTGCCAGGGCGCGGCGGCTGCCGTGGAGCTGGCGGTCACCGCGATGGGCTACGACTACGGCTATGTGCCCGCACCGCTTCGGGTGGCGCAGGCGCACCCGAAGCTGCGAAACGGCATTGTGGACATCGACGACCGGCTCACCATGAAGTCGTCACTGGGCATGGGCGGTCATAACTCGGCCGTCGTCCTCGCCCCGCCGAAATAAACCGGGTCAGGCCAAGGACGCGTCCATGGTGATCGTGGTGCCGGCCAGCGCGCGGCTCACCGGGCACGTGTCCTTGGCCTTCTGGGCGATCGTGTCGAAGCGTTCATCGTCGATGCCGTCCACCGAGGCGCGCAGGGTGATCGCGACGGTGCTGATGGCCAACCCGCCGTCGCTGGGTTCGACGGTCACCGACGCGCTGGAGTCGATGGAGTTCGGCGTCAGCCCCTCCTTCTCAAGGGTGCCCGCGAGGTTCATGGCCAGGCAGGAAGCCTGGGCCGCCGCGATCAACTCCTCGGGACTGGTGGTGCCCTCGGGCTCGCCGGTCCGGCGGGGGAACGTGACCGTGAACTGTGCCGAGTTGGACGAGTCGAGTGTCAGCGTGCCCGTGCCGGAGTTCAATCCACCGGTCCATTGAGTGGTCGCGTCGCGTGTGGCCATGTCTGCTCCTTCGACGGCTGGTCGTCCGTTCCTTCGTACCTCGATGGTCCCGCCGTCGCGGGGTGGTCGCCATTCGTGCGGGCCGCCACGAGGCCGAGGAAAACGGCTACTCGGTCGATCGTGTGATGAAAGAACGCGTCGACCCGTGGTGCGTGATGAGCGCGATGAGCAGGTTTTCGCGGCCGGGAAAGTATCGGTACGGCGCGGATGACACGGATGACACGGATAACACCGTGCTCGATCCCCGTGCGACCGTGCGCGGAGAGACAGCGGCCCCGCACGCCGACTCGCGACGGGAACGCTCCTGGTCGTGCGGCGGCGCTTGGTGTTCACTGAGTTCAATAGAGAGCGCTGCTCTCGAAACCGGAGAAGGTGGGTTCCATGGCCGCTTCCACGTGATACCTCGAACCTGGACGTCCGACGAAGGTGCTCAACCACATCGTGCGGGCCTTGGCCCGAATCGGGGTGAGTCTGTGGGGCAGTCGGGTGCTGTCGGTAAGAGGGCGGAAGTCCGGGGGAATGGAGAACCACACCCGTCAACGTGCTGACGCTCGACGACGTCCTGCGCCGGGCCGCGCTGAAACATCCCGTGTTCCGGATCGTCCCCGCCTCGGACGAGTAACCGCACCGGTCGATGGGACCGCCGATGAACCAGCGCGGAGTCGGTGAGGGTCAGTGCCGGGAGCCGTAGCCCTGAACAGCGGGCTGGGCGAGATCGAACAGATGCGGTGCCTCTTCCCGCACCACCTCGTTGAGCTCGTCCATACTCGGATTGACCAGCGCTCGCCGCCCGATGAAGACCGTGGGGACGGTCTCGTCGCCACCCGTGACCGAACGCACGCGTGCGGCGGCCTCGGAGTCCTCCCAAATGTTGATTTCCCGCACCGGCAGACCGCTTTCACGGAGCCGACCGCGCAGGATCGCGCAGAACGGGCAACCCGGTCGCCAGTAGAACTCGATCTGGTTAGTATCCAAGGTTTCTCCTCCCTCCCGACACCGTAACCATGCCGAAACGTGGCTCGATCGCCCGCCCTACGGGAAACCTGTGCCCATGCCTGCGAAGCCTGCGACCAAGCATTTCGAGGCCGTGGCCGACGAACTCTACGGGGCGAGCCCCGGCGAATTCATATCCATTCGGGAGCGACACGCGGCGCGAGCCCGCCGTGAGGGTGAGAAAGATCTCGCCGAACGCATCCATCGGCTACGCAAGCCCACCACCGCCGCCGCGCTGGTGAATCGATTGTCCCGGCGGCACGCCGACGAGGTCACGTCCCTCGTCCGACTCGGCGACCGACTGCGCCGGGCCCACCGTGACCTCGCCGGGGATCGGCTCCGGGAACTGACCCACGAGCGACACGAGCGGGTTCGTGCCCTGGCCGACCGGGCGCGGGCACTCGCCATGAGCACGCTCGGCGAGTCGGTGCGCCGTGAGATCGAGGCGACGCTGGAAGCCGCGGTGAGCGATGAGGAGTCCGCCCGCGCGCTGATCGAAGGGCGCCTTGCCACCGCGTTGTCGCCGAGGGACGTGTTCGGGTCCGCCCTGTCGACGGGCGAGCCCGGGGCGAAGTCGGCGCGGTCCGCACCTCGACGTGACGAACGACAGGAACAGGAACGCGCCCGCCGCGACGCGGAAGCGCGGGCCCGCCAGGCCCGCGACGACGCGCGCAGGGAACTACGCACCGCCGAGCGGGAGGAAGCCAAGGCACGTCGACGCACCGAAACGGCCAGGGCCGCGTTGGACGCGGCGGACCAGGAGGTACGGCGCCACACGCGGTGATCCGCCGCGTCACGACCGCAGAGTCAACGCCAGGTATTTCGTCTCCAGGTATTCCCCGATGCCCTCGTCGCCGCCTTCGCGCCCGAATCCGGACGCCTTCACCCCGCCGAACGGCGCCGAGGCGTTGGACACCAGTCCGGTGTTGACGCCGACCATGCCGGTGTCCAGTCCCTCGCCCACGCGCACCGCACGGTCCAGGTCGCGGGTGAACACGTAACCCACCAGCCCGTACTCGGTGCCGTTGGCTTCGCTCAACGCCTCTTCCTCGGTGTCGAACGTCGTCACCGGAGCCACCGGCCCGAACACCTCCTCCCGGAGGATGCGGGCGTCCTCGGGGACGTCGGCGAGCACCGTGGGGCGGTAGAAGTAGCCGTCCCCCTCGGCGGGACTCCCGCCCGTGGTCGCCCGCGCGCCGCGTTCGACCGCGTCCCCGACGAGCTCGGAGACCTTGCCGCGTTGGCCCTCGTTGACGAGTGGCCCGACGGCGACGTCCGACTCCGTGCCGTGCCCCATGCGCAGCCCCGCCATCCGATCGGTGAGACGACGGGTGAATTCCTCGGCGATCGAGGACTGGACGAGGAATCGGTTGGCGGCCACGCAGGATTCGCCGTTGTTGCGCATCTTCGCGGTCACCGCACCGTCCACCGCGACATCGAGATCGGCGTCGTCGAAGACGAGGAAAGCGGCGTTGCCGCCGAGCTCCATGGACATGCGCTGGAGGTTCGGCGCGCACTGCTCCACGAGCTTGCGACCGACCTCTGTGGACCCGGTGAACGACAGTTTCCGCACGCGGGGATCGGTGAGCACGGGACCCGTGACCCGGCTTGCCGACGTGCTCGGCACGACGTTCAGCACCCCGCCGGGCAGCCCTGCCTCGGTGAGCAGGTCGGCCAGGGCGAGCATCGACAACGGCGTCAGCTGTGCCGGTTTGACGATCATCGTGCAGCCCGCCGCGACAGCGGGGCCGATCTTGCGGGTGCCCATGGCCAGCGGAAAGTTCCACGGTGTGATCAACAGGCAGGGGCCGACGGGCCGGCGGGTGACGACCATGCGTCCACCGCCGTCCGGGTTGCGTTTGTAGTTGCCGTCGATACGTACCGCTTCCTCGGAGAACCACCGGAAGTACTCGGCGGCGTAGGTGACCTCGGCGCGGGACTCAGTGAGGCTTTTGCCCATCTCCAGCGTCATGAGCAGAGCGAGGTCGTCGGCACGGTCGGTCATGAGTCGCCAGGCGCGGCGCAGGATCTCACCGCGTTCCCTGGGAGGCGTGGCCGCCCAGGAGTCCTGTGCCCCGACAGCGGCCTCCACCGCAGCCTTCGCGTCGACCCCTTGCCCGTCGGCGACCTCGCACAGCCGCGAACCTCTGCCGGGATCGTCCACGCCGAACACGCTGCCGTCGTCGGAGCCACGCCAGGTGCCGCCGATGAACAACTGTTTCGGAACCCGCTCGATGATCTCGCGCTCGCTCATGCCGCGGGACTACCCGTGGTCGGCGAAGGCGACACCAATGCAACCCGGCGACGGGTTCGTCCCGTCGTAGCCGGTATGCGCACTCTTGCCGCCTTCACCTTGTTACTGCTCGCCGGATGTACGTCCTCGATCGGCCAGGAGGGCTCCGATCGGGGGACGGAGGAGGATGCCGCTCAGAGAACGGAGGCCTACGCGCCCGCGGGAGTGAGCGTGGACATCCCGCCCGGCATGGACGCCGAAGCCGCGGCACTCCAGGTGTGCTGGGAAGGAGACTGCCGCCCGGTCGATGTCGTCCTCGCGCCGGCCACGGAAGTGGACGAATCCTCGTGCGAGGACACCGTTCCGGAAGGGGCTTGCTCGGCACGCGTGCGCAAGACGGGTGGATTCTACGGTTTCGCCGGGATCTCTGACCTACCCGAAAGCCCGGTGCGGGTGACCCTCACCGTCGTCGACGGTGCGGGTAAGGAACTCGTACACCACACGTTGGAGGCCACGCCGCAGCCGGTGTATCCGAACGGACCCACAGGCGACGTGGCCGGGCCGCAACTCGGCTTGGAGGTCGCCGCCGACGGCAGCGTGACCACGCGCCGGTGAAGCACCCGAGACAGCGGTGACGGACCCCGGCGACTCCGCCGCCGCGACACCGCCGGGTGCGTCCGCGCCGGATTTTCGTGAACAGGCTGTGTCGGCGATGGTGCGTCAAGATGGGCCACGTGGACCCGTCCGGTAAACGTGCAGGTAGAGCCCTTCCGTGGTGGCTCGTGCACTTGTTGCGGGCCAACCCCGTACCGATCCGGTGGGCACAGATGGTGCGCGCTGCCGTGGTGTTGTCGGCACCGGTCGCGGTGGGTTACCTGCTCGGCAACATCGGTTACGGGGCGTTGGTGTCCGCGGGTGCTCTGCCGTCGGTCACAGCCGACGTCGTGGGCGCGTATCGTTCCCGCGCGAAACGGTTGTTCGGGGCACTGGGCGCCGCCGTGTTCGGCTTCGCGCTCGGAGTCCTCACCGGGGCGGAAGCGGCCCTGTCCGTGCCCACCGTCATCGTCGTCGCCGCTGTCTCGGCGCTGATCAGCGACGCGGGCAACAACGCCTCCATCGCCGCGCTCCAGCTTTTCGTCTTCACCGTGCTCGGCACCGGACAGGCGACCGTGGGAGTTCCCGTGGAGATCTCACTCGCGTGCTTCGCGGTGGGTGCCGCGTGGGGGCTGGCTGCCGCGTTGGTGGGCTGGACCGTGCGGGCCACGGCCCCGGAACGCAGCGCCGTGGCCCAGGTGTATCTCGAACTCGCGACGATGCTCTCGGCCGTGGCGGCGGGCGACGACGAGACCGCGCTCGTCACCCGACACCGACTCACACGGGCCCTCAACACCGCCTACGACCGTTTGCTGAGCGCGCGGTCGTGGCTGTCGGGACGGGATGACGCCTACCGCAAGCTGCTCAACCGGCTCGTCGCCAGCACATCCGCCATCGAGGCCACCGTGGCCGCCGTCAACGAGGGCATCCACCCACCACGTGAGCTGATCGCGTACCTCACCGACCTGGCGACGGCCGTCTCGGCCGGTGCCCCGTTGCCCTCGCCCCCGACACAGCAGGACGAACGCCCGCAGAACCCGCCCGCCGTCGAAGCGCTGTACGAGGCGTTGCGGGACATCGACACGGAGGAGGAGAAGCTGCGGCGGGCCCGTCCGGCGGCTCGACAGCGCGTGTGGGAATGGCTGCTGTCGTTGACGTCCGGGCCGTTGACCTGGCTGGCGGCCACCCGGCTCACCGTGTGTGTGGCTCTGGCTGAGTTGACCCGTTTCTTCGTGCCCACCGACCGGTCGTACTGGATCACGCTCACCGTCGGTCTGGTGCTCAAACCGGACTTCGGTTCCGTGTTCGGCAGGGCCATCCTGCGGGGGGTCGGCACCGTCGTCGGTGTGGGTATCGGGGCGGCCGCCCTGGCACTGGTGCCGAGCGGGGTGCTCCTCGTGCCTTTCCTCGCCCTGTTCGGCGCGGGCGTGGCCTTCGGCAAGGAACGGCACTACGGCTTGCTGAGCGCGTTCGCGACACCGCTGATCCTGCTGCAGATGGCCCTGTCCTCCGGCGAACACGAAGCCGCCCTGGAACGGCTGGGGGACACCGTGGTGGGGTGCGTGATCGTGCTCGTGTTCGGCTATCTGCTGTGGCCCGGTAGCCGCAGGCCCGTGCTCGGCGGGAACCTCGCCGACGCGGCGGAGGCGATCTCTCACTACAGCGAGTACGCACTACGTCCGCTGCCACGGGCGGAGGACCGCAACGAACGGTCCCGGAGACGGCGCAGGGCCTACAGGGAGCTGTCCGACGTGCGAACGGCGTTTCAGCAGCTCGTGGTGGAGCCTTCCGCGGTGGGACGGCAGGCGGTGGCGTGGTGGCCCGGAATCGTGGCTCTCGAACAGCTCGTCGACGCCATCACCGCGGTGGCCATCACCATCGACCGGAACGCGGCCGACGCACCCGAGGAAAGCGAGGTGCGCAAGGTCCGTACGGCGCTGGCGGAGTTCTCCCTCGCCGTCCGGACCGGCACCTACCCGAACCCTGTCGAGTTGCCCCGGGACGAGCGGCTTTCGGGCGTGAGAAGTCAACTCTCGATGACGTTGGAAGCCATCGTCGGGCCCGACCTGCGCACGTTTCGGCACGTGCGTTGAGCGGTTCGGGTCGACGCTCGCGTTGCGCGATCTCGTGGATGCTGGTGCATTGGAGATATGGCTATCAACCTCAACCAGCTCAAGAGCAAGGCTCAGGACGTACTGAGCAAGAACAGCGACAAGATCGAACAGGGCCTCGACAAGGCGAGCGGCATGGCCAAATCGCGGTTCGGCAAGCAGTCGGACAAGATCGACACGGCGACGCGGAAGGCGAAGTCGTTCCTGCAGAAGAACGCCGGAGGGGGAGACGGGCACGCCGGGCCGTCGGGACAGCAGCCGCCGCCCCAGCCGTGACCACGCGGCCGTAGTCCGCGGAGCCCGCGGACACGCCGCCAGGGGTCAGGGCATCTCGGCGAGTGCGGCGTCGTCGTCGAACGCGGTGATACGGCCTCCCCGCTCACCGACGGCGAGCAGGGACTCGCGGGCGTCGGATGCCGACAGCCGCACGCGCACGTTCGTTCCGCTCGTGCGGCGGTATTCGGCCATCTGCCGCGTGGCCTTGTGGCCCGCGTCGATGGTGGCGGCGAGGCCACCGGTCGAGGCGAGCGAGCCCCGTGCCGCGCCGAGCGCTCCCAGCGCCTCGTCGAGGACGGGCAGCAGTGCCGCCGCGTTCCCCTCGGTCATCGCGCGCACCAGTTCCGGCCTGGTGCCCGCCACGCGGGTGCCGTCGGTGAACGAACCGGCCGCGAGGGCCGCGGCGACAGGGCCTCCGGCCGCGCCGACCGAGGCGAGCACCGCCGCCAGCAGGTGCGGCAGGTGCGATATCCGGGCCACCGTCTCGTCGTGGGCCTCGGAACGCAGAGGCACCACGTGCGCCCCGCAGTCCAGGGCCAGCGTCGCCGCCTCACGCCAGGCGACGAGGTCGGTGTCGGACTCCACCGTGACCACCCACGCGGCCCCGTCGAACAACTCGGACTTGCCCGCCGACCAACCGGATTCGGCCGTTCCCGACATCGGGTGGCCACCCGCGAACCTCGCCGACGGCACCGTGGCCCGCACCGAGTCGTGCACCGGGGTCTTCACACTGGTGACGTCGGTCAGCAGGCAGTCGGGCGCGTGCTTCGCCACTTCGGCGAGCACCGTGTTCAAAGCGGTGAGCGGCACGGCGAGCACCACGACGGCGTCGGAGTCCGCCGCTTCGCGTAGTGCCGCGGCCACGTCGGTGGTCGCGGCGAAGCCGTCGGCCGCCGCCGTTTCGGCGTCCGATGTGGAGGTCGTCGCGCCCCACACCGTTCTGCCCGCATCGGCGGCGGCACGCAACACCGAGCCGCCGATCAGTCCGAGTCCGATCACGCACACGTTCCGCACGGCGCCCATCCTGCCCGATCCCCCCGCCTAGGCACGGAGTGTGTCCAGCGCGTAGGCGGCGTACATGGCGACGCCGTAGGCGAGGGCGTCCTCGTCGTAGCGCACGCGGTTGGAGTGGTTGGGGGCGGCCTCCGCCGGGTCGAGATCGGGTGGGCACGCGCCGAGGAAGGCGAACGCGCCCGGCACACGCTGCAGCACGTAGGAGAAGTCCTCCGCCCCCATGATCGGGTTGGCCATCCGCTGCGGGTAGGTCACACCCAACACCTCGGCGGCGAGGTCGAGCACCCGCTGGGTCTCGGTCTCGTCGGCGACGGTGGCGGGGAATCCGGGCCGAATGTCCGCGACGACCCGGCAGCCGTGGGCCTCGCCGATCCTCTCGCAGACGTTGGGCACCTCGGTGCGCAGGAAACCGCGGGTGCGCTCCGACAGGGTCCGGATGGTTCCTTCCAACTCGGCGGTCTCGGGGATCACGTTGTCGGTGGTGCCGCCCGCGATGCGCGTGACGGTGACGACCGCGGGGTCGAACACGTCCACCGTCCGCGTCACCCGGCTCTGCAGGGCGGTCACCATCTCGGCCGCGGCGGGGATCGGGTCCACAGCGGAGTGCGGCATGGAGCCGTGCCCGCCCTTGCCGATCACCTCGACGGCGAAACTGTCCTCCGAGGCGAGGACCGGGCCGGACTTCGTGGCGATGACGCCGGTGGGCAGGTTGGCGAACGTGTGGATGGCGAACGCGTTCTGCACACGTGTGCCGGCCGCGTCCAGCACACCCTCGTGGATCATGTGCCGGGCACCGTGATGCCCCTCCTCGCCGGGCTGGAACATGAACACGACCGACCCGGCGAGTTCGTCGATGTGGTCGGCGAGCAGCCTCGCCGCGCCCACGAGCATCGCCACGTGGGTGTCGTGGCCGCACGCGTGCATGGCCCCCGGCACCTCGGACGCGAACTCCAACCCGGTGTCCTCGGGCATCGGCAACGCGTCCATGTCGGCCCGCAGCAGCACGGCCGGTCCCGGCTCGGCACCCCGCAACACGGCGGTCACGGACGTCGTCGTGGTGCCGAGCGTGGTTTCGACGGGCAACCCGTCGAGCGCGTCGAGTACCGCCTGCTGGGTCTGGGGCAGTTGGAGACCCACCTCGGGGTGGCGGTGGATCGCGCGCCGCAGAGCGATGGTGGTCCGCTGCAGCGCTTTGGCCTCGTCGAGTAGCCCTGCGAACCGGGCGTCGGGCAGGGAAGGTAGTTCGGTGGGTCCCGTCATGGAATCGATAGTGGCATGTTCGACCGCCACATCTCGTCGGCCATCGGGGCCGCATCGGTATACGGTGGCCTTATGACGGTGAAGGGGCCGGTCGAGGGATTCGCGGTGGCCGTCGTTCGGGAGGACGGCCGGTGGCGTTGTGAGCGACTTGACGACGCTGTGCTCAGCGAGCTGGACACCGCCATCACCGAACTGCGAAGACTGCGTTCGACAGGCGCGGTGTTCGGGCTGCTCGCGGTGGACGACGAGTTCTTCGTCATCGTGCGCCCGGCACCGGGTGGCGTGGCGCTGTTCCTCTCCGACGCGTCGGCGGCGCTGGACTATGACATAGCCGCCGATGTGCTGGAGCTGCTGCGCGCCGAGGCACCCGATGACGACGACGATGTCATCTGGCCCGCCGGAGACCTGGAGATCCTGTCCGATCTCGGCATGCCGGCGCCGGAACTGGAGGTCATCGTCAACGAGGTCGAGCTCTACCCGGACGAGCAGCTGCAGATGATCGCCCAGCGGTGTGGATTCGACGATCAGTACACGGCGGTGCTCGACGAGCTGTGAAACCTCACCCGGGTGATGTGGAGGCGGTGCGCGCCGCCATCGACTTCGCTGAGCGTGCCGTCGGCACGGCCGACGTTCCCATCGGTGCCGTGGTGTTCTCGCCGGACGGGAGGTTGTTGGCCGGCGCGCACAACGCGCGAGAGAAGTCGGGTGACCCCACCGCGCACGCCGAGGTGCTGGCCCTGCGGGAGGCCGCGCGGGTGCACGGCGACGGTTGGCGGCTGGAGGGTTGCACGCTGGCGGTGACGGTGGAGCCGTGCACGATGTGCGCGGGCGCTCTCGTGCTGGCACGGGTGGCGCGTGTGGTGTTCGGGGCGTGGGAACCGAGGACGGGTGCGGTCGGCTCGCTCTGGGACGTGGTGCGGGACCGTAGGCTCAACCATCGCCCCGAGGTCGTCGGAGGAGTGCTGGCACCGGAGTGCTCGGCGCTGTTGAACAGTTTTTTCGCTGATCAGCGGTAGTGGGCCGGGAGGGCCGAGGTACTTCGGCGGACCCGTCGTCGGCGCGCTGAGGCGATGCAGTATCGTATCTGGCGGTAGCGTGTCCGAGCGGCCGAAGGAGCACGACTCGAAATCGTGTGACGGGAGACCGTCCGTGGGTTCAAATCCCACCGCTACCGCCACGGAAAACGCCGGGTGATCCACGACGGGTCGCCCGGCGTTTCGCATTGTCCCCCGTTGTTCTCTCCGGTCGGCCGGATAGCCGCCCGAACGTGCGTAACCTTTCCCTCGAAGAGGTCCGGAATTAGCTCGAACGGCGTGTCAACGGAAACGTCTTCGCCGTCGCCGCCGAATGTGACGGTATGTGGTCTGGTGAAAACCGTCTGTTCGCGCGCTCGGCGGCCCTCGTCACCTCGACGGTGCTGGCGGCCAGCCTCACCACCGTGCTGACGGCGACCGTGAGTGGTGGCACCGCTGTAGCCGAGGAACCGCGAATGCCAGAGGGTTTCGCATTGCGGGAATTGCCGAGTGGACAGTCCCCTGGGGACCTGACCGACTTCGCGTACCTGCCGGACGGCAGCGTCCTCACCACCGGCAAGGCGGGCACGGTCGCCTGGGTATCGGCCGACGGGCGCAGTAGCGTCCTGCGCAACCTGTCCGTGGAGTCGCAACAGGACATGGGACTCGTCGGCCTCGCGGTCGCTCCCGACTACGAGACTTCACGCCACATCTACCTCGCGCGGTCGGTACCCACGTTCGGCGACTCCTACGACCTGACCCTGGCGCGCTGGGAGGTCACGGGCTCCCCGGAGCCGACGGGACTGGCGAACGAGACGGAACTGCTGCGGTTGCCCGGAGACACCAACGTGCACGGCATCACCGGCATCGTGGCCGCCGCCGACGACACACTCTGGGTGTCGGTCGGTGACGTCGCGAGCTACACCGAGGTGGACTCGCTCGCTCTAAGGGCCCAGAAACCGCACGCGTTGCAGGGCAAGATCCTGCACCTCACCGCCGACGGGCAGGGCGTGCCGACGAACCCGTTCTACGATCCGGCAGACCCGGACTCCGCCCGCAGCAAGATCTTCGCGAGTGGGTTCCGAAGCCCGTTCCGACTGTCGCTCGACCCTCGCAGCGGACTGCCGATCCTCGGCGATGTCGGGTGGAACCGGTGGGAGGAGGTCAATCTCGTCCAGCCCGGCCGCGACTACGGCTGGCCGTGCTGGGAGGGAACCGAACGCACTCCCGGCTACCGCGAGTTGGCCGAATGCGAGGACGCGCCGAACACGACTCCACTGGTGCAGTTCCGCCACGGCCGAGGTGTCGACGCGGCCAACAGTGTCACGGGCGGTGTCGTCTACACGGGCACCAGTTACCCGGAGGAGTACCGGGGCGCGTATTTCTTCGGTGACTACACCCACCAGAAGCTGTGGTCGCTTCGCTACGACGAGCAAGGCAAGCTCACCCAGCCACCACAGAGTCCTCCGCTCGGCACGAACATCGGGCGGCCGGTGAAGTTCGACACCGCGGTAAACGGTGACATCGTGTTCGCCGACATCGGCTCGGGGAAGTTGAAACGGCTCACGTACGCGGCCGGTAACCAGCGACCCGTCGCGAAGGTGAGTCTGGAAACCGATCCGGAGACCCGCACGGTGACGTTCGACGGGTCCGACTCCTTCGACTTCGACGGCGACCGCCTGACCTACCACTGGGACTTCGGGGACGGGGCCTCCGACACGGGGAAGCGGGTCCAGCGCACCTACGCCGAGGCCGAGGAACGTTTCACCGCCACGCTCACGGTCACCGACTCGGACGGCGCGAGCGGGACGGCCGAGGCCACCGTGGTCCCGGGTAACCACACCCCGGTGCTGCATGTCCGAGCGGAGGAGGACCGCACCTACGCGGTGGGCGAAAGGGTGTCGGTGCGGGTGCGGGCCGAGGACGTCGAGGACGGAAGCCTCGACGTGAGTTGGCAGGCCACGGTGGTGCACTGCCCAGAGGACGCCACATGCCACTCCCATCCCTCGGAGTCGGGTGAGGGGGCGAGGTTCTCCGTGCCGTTCACCGACCATCCCGACTCGCACATGGAACTGACGGCCACGGCCACGGACAGCGAAGGCGTGTCCAGCTTCTACACCTACGAGGCGAGGCCGAGGGAGCATCGGCTGACGTTGTCGAGCAACGTCCCCGCCGCCGTGGAGATCGCGAGCGAAGGGGACGGCGACACCTCCGACAGGGGCAGCACCGCCATGGTCACCGCGGGCGCCACGGTGGGTGTGGGCGCCGCGGGCACGGCCACCGACGGGGAGTCGGTGTTCTCCGAATGGGAGAACGGTGCCGCGGAGCGGACGCACACGTTCACGATGCCAGACGAGGAGTTCACCTTCACCGCGGTGTACTCCACGCCCGTGGAACAGCGGTACGAGAACGAGCCGGAATTACGGGAGGTCCTGGGGGCCCCGGCCGGGCCGGTGGTGATCGACGCCGACGTGTACTACCGGGAACACGCCGACGGGTTGTTGTACTGGTCGCCGAGGACGGGCACGCACGAGGTCCACGGCCCGATCGCGGAGAAGTACCTGGAATCCGGTGGGCACGAGCGGTTCGGCCCGCCCACCACGGACCAGGTCGTGACTCCCGACGGCCGGGGGCGGTTCAACCATTTCCTCGGCGCCCCCTACACGCGGACCGCGTCCGTGTACTGGACGCCGGAGACCGGAGCGCACGCCGTGTACGGCGCGATCCGCCGGCACTGGGCGGCGCTGGGGTGGGAACGTTCGTATCTCGGATACCCCACGTCCAGCGAGTATTCCGTGGCCGGCGGGCGCAGGAACGACTTCCAGGGCGGCTACGTCGAATGGCGGGCGGCGAGCAACCGGGCTTTCGACCGGCGTGTCAACTAGTCGTGACGAGTGTGCGCAACCGGGCCAGCAGGTCGGGCCTGCTGGTGGCGCCGAGTCGCTGCCGCATGCGTGCCATGTGGTGTTCGACGGTTTTGGCGGAGATGAACAGCCGGTCGCCGACCTGCCGGTAGGTCAGACCGGAGACCACCAGTTCGGCCACCTGGCGTTCCCGTTCGCTGAGGACGTCCACGTCCGGTGAGGTGGTCGGTTGCGTGTCGTTGGGCGAGGAGGAGCCCTGCAACGTTCGTGCGCATTCCAACAACGCCACCATGGCGGCCCGGTCGGTGGTGCGGATAGCGGCTCGTCCCGCCAGGCGGGCCGCGTCCCAGCGCAGTCCGGTGGCGTGCAGGCGTCTGGCCACCGCTTCCACGTGCGCGGGGTGGACTTTCCCGCCGAGGAGGTCGAGCCAGCAGGTGGCCGTCTCGGCGAGTGCCTCGTGGAAGGTGCTGTGTCCTTCCCAGCGGGCCAGGGCTTTCGCGTGTTCGGCGGCCTCGTCCTTGCGGTCGGCCGTGACCGCGGCGTGTAGACCGGACCAATGCACCGAAGCCGACCACAGTGGAGGGTCGCCGAGAGAGTGCAACAGTGTTCGTGCCCGGCCGAGGTGATGGGTGACCCGGTCCCGTTCCCCCAGCCTCGCCGCTACGATCGCGAGTTCACCGAACGGCATGATCGTGAACAGGTCCACCCGGAATCGGATGACGGTTTCGCGGGCCTCGGTCCAGAGCGCGCGCAGGCCGGCCAGGTCACCGGCGCGGCGGGCCACCCCGGCCCGGAGAGCGACGGCGAATAGCCGATCGCGAGGACACAGCCGGTCACCCGCCGCCCGAAGTGTGCGTGTCGCCGTGTCGGTGTCGCCCTTCAACATGGCGATCCAGGCCGACAGCAGAAGGTGCCGGGTGCGCCCGGCGTGGCCTCCGACCTCGGCGGCGATGGCGCGTTCCAGCAGTGTCTGGGCAAGGGACAGTTCGCCACAGTGCATTCCGACCAGGGCACCGACAGCGGCGGGGGTGTCGGGGAGGAAGAGCGAGCGGCCCACGGGTTCCAGCATCTCGGCGGACTCGGCCAATGTGGACAAAGCAGTCGCCGGGTCTTCGGTCACCGACTGGGTCAGGCCACGGACCAACGCCGACATCGCCCCCGCGAACAGGGTGGGAGGAGCATCGGAGGACGGGGACTCCAGCAGGCTCTCGGCTTCGGTGAGCCTGCCCCGCTGAACCGCGAGCAGTGCGGCATGCATCCGGGCCTGCCGGGTGTCCGCCCACAGGTACAGCTCTCCGGCCCGCTCCAACTGGCCTTTGTGGACGCAAGCGGTGGCGGCGGTGTCGGCGGCACCGGAACGGTCGTCGGCGTCGGGATCGGTGATCACCTGGTCCGCCAGGCGCAAAGCGGTGTCCAGCTCTCCCGAGCGCGCGGCGGCCTCGGCCCAACGATGGCCTAATGCCCGTTCCGACCGCCCCGCGGCAGCCGCTGCCGAGTACAGCTTCGCGGCGAGCGCCGGGTCCGACTCGGCGGCTTCGTCGGCGGCTGCCTCGAACGCCTCGGCGGGTTCGGTGCCGCTGAGGCCGCTGTCCAATAGCGGGAGTACGAGGTTGAGCACGGGACCTTCCCGGTCGAGTTGCAACCGGACTAACCGTTGCGACACTTCCAGCCGTTGCTCGTTGGGCACCAGGGCTTTCACCGCGTGGGCCACCAGGGGCAGCGGGGTGCCGTCATGGGTCAACAGGCCGCAGGCCCTGGCCGCGTCGATGGCACGGGCGACACCGTGGCGGTCCGTGTCGAGCAGGCCGGCCAGCAGGTCGACGTCGGGACCGGCTCCCGACAGGGCCGCGAGCAGCAGCGACAGCGTCTCCGGAGCGAGCCCGTCGAGGTCGGGGCGGAACTCCGCGAGCACGGACTCGGGTAGGTTCGCCGAGTCCCGGCTCGGCGGGGTGTTGTCCCCGGTCTTGCCGAGCGCGGCCGCGAGCCGCACGGCGAATCCGGGTATTCCCAGTGTCTGGGCGTGCACGAACTCGGCCAGCGCGGCGCGTTCACGCCCCAGCAGAGCCGCGATCCTGCGGTGGTCGAGAGGCCGCAGCACCACTTGTCCGCGGAGGCGGGACAGCACGGTGTTCAACGTCGCGGGGCGAGGCCACGGCCGGGCGGCGACCACCAGTCCCGTGGCCTCGTTGTCGGCCAGCCTCCGCAGCTCGGCCAGGTCGGCGTCGGTGAGGTCGTGGGCGTCGTCGACCAACACGAGATCAGTGGTGTCGCCGTCGTGCCGACCGAACCACACCACGCCGGTCCCGTGCTGCTCACAGCGGCGCGCGAGGTGGTGTAGCACGGCGGTCTTGCCGTGCCCGCCGGGCGCGACGACGGCCAGTCGCGCGGGTGCGAGCGCGCCTTGGGCGATGTTCGTGCACAGCTCACGCGTTGGCTCGTCGAGAAGTGGTTTCGAGGTCGGGAAGGAGTGATGCGGCAGTCGCGGGACAGCGCGGGGTGGTATGGCGACGTCGGTGGCCGTACGCGGCATCAACGCTCCTCGTCTCGGTCGGTGGTCGAGTTGCTCCTGCGGGCCAACGAGAACCGGCGACGAGGCGGCTTCAGCGGCGTGATCCTCACGGGAGGTCGTTGTGGTGGGGGTTCCTCGTCCTCGCCCGCGGGCAGATCCGGACCGTAGCCCGCGGGCGTGTCGAGCGCGCGAGCGCCGGCCAGTGCGCCCACGGTTTCCGCCGGGATCACCGCGTCCACTGTGTCCGATACATCCACTGAGTCCATTTCGGGCACCGGGTTCCCGTTGTTCTGGGTGGGGCGGGGCCTCGGACGTGCCGACAGTGCCGCGCCTTTGCACAGAGCCGTGCCGGGATCGTCGTCGAGCACCACGGGGCACGGGAGCATGGTGCGGGCCAACGTGGCGGCGAGCGGAATGCGCGCGCTCCCTCCGGCCAACAGGGCGGCGACCAATTGCTCGGAAGGGGTTCTGGAGACCAGGCGTCGCAACTTCTCGATTGCGGTGCCCAGTACCGGTCTGGCCAGCCCTTCGAGTTCTTGGCGGGTCACCGACACGGTGTCGGTGACGAACACCTCCGTCATCGTCGACAGCCGCTCCTTCGCGGCGACACACGCCGCGCGCAGCCGACTCATCGTGAGCGGATCGCCGATGTCGGCCTCGGTGCGTTCCACGACGTGCTGCACCAACAGGTCGTCGAGTCGGCAGCCCGCTTCGTGCTCGTCGGACTCGTCGTGCGCCAGCAACTCGAACCCGGTCGCCGACCTGCGCAGCAGTGCGGTCTCGACATGCACGCCGCCGATGAGGCACACCGCCAGCAGTCGTCCCGGCTCGATGTCCTCGGTTCCCTCCCGCGCGAGGTGGGCCTCGGCCGCCGCGACCGGACTGGGCAGGGCCAACACACCGGGGAGTTCGGCGGCGTCGAGCGCCTGGTGCAACAGTCCTCTGCGATAGGCCGACCAGCCCGGCGGGTGTGTCACGACGATGCGTTCGGCGTGGGCGGCCTCGGCTTCGGCGACGCGGTCGACCACCCACCCGATCATTCCGGCCGCCAGGGTCTCGGCGGGGTAGGTGGCGTCCCCGAGCACGAACGGCACCGGATCGCCGGTGCGGTGCAACGGAGCCCTGGCCACCCGTTCGGGTTCTGTGGCGACGTGTCGCAGAGCGGCTCCCCCCACGAGAAGGTCACCCTGGGCGGACACGTGCAGTACGGATTCGGTCCAGGGGGCGGTGGCCCCGATGGGGACCACCTCGGCCTGCTCCCACCGGCCTCGGCGATATCGACACACGGCTGCACTCACACGGGTCGCGCCGAGATGTATCCCCAGGACATAGCGCATACGTAACGCTTCCTCACGATGGTCGCGGCGGTCTCGGCCGGCGGAACACCCCGGCCGAACACGGGTGCATCCTTTCGTATCAAAGTCATACGTCCGAATGACATCCCCGAATCGGCTGTTCGGTCGATCCCCTAAACCCCTAACGCGTGCTCCGTTCCGCGAGGGGAAGAACTCGGGCTCTTCCCCGATGCCCTCGTGGCGGTGTCGTCCCTAGCGTCGGGCTCGCCGTCGCGCGGCGATGAACTTTCGACAACGGACAGACGGGCGGAAGACGGGCGCACGCCCGGACGAACGCCCTTAGTGAGGAGAAAAAACCTTGATGCAGGAACAGGGGGAGACGGGACCTCAGCCTGAGTCCACCGTTTCCGATCTCGCGGATGCCGTTCCGCAGGAGCAGACGCTGTACGACTTCGTGATGAACCTGCTGACCGACGCGTCCGCCCGTGAGGCTTTCGCGCAGGACCCGGCCGGGGGGCTGCAGTCGGCGGGCCTGGGTGACATCACGGCCGAGGACGTGCAGGACGTGCTCCTGTTCGTCGCGGACTCCGGTGAGCTGCTGGGCCGGGGCGACCTCGCCAACCCCGAGTCGGCTCTCTCCGGTGACCTGGCGGGGCTGTCCAACGACCTGGCCGGCGCCATCGAACAGCTCAAGGGCGTGACCGAGTCCGTGGGCCTCGGCAGCATCGACGCCGGTAGGGCCGACGGCGGTGAGGACCTGGGCACGACCACCCTGTCCTCGGAGGCCGCAGGGCTCACCGTCGGCGGCAGCCTCGGCCAGGACGCCGTGTCGGGCCAGGGGTTCGTCGACTCCGAGCACCTGGACGTCGCACTGTTCGGCACGGGTGGTTCGGACGGGTTCGGCGGCGGCGTGGGCTTCCGCACCGACTCGTTCAGCGCCGAGACCACCACTGCCGTGTCCGACGGCGAGCTGGTCGTGGGGGGCTCGCAGGAGACGCAGTTCGGCGCCTACGGCTTCGAGTTCTCGGGCGCCCCGATCCTCAACGGTCTCGACATGGGCGCGGTGGACGTCCAGACCGACACCTTGGACACCGAAGCGCTCACGCGCGGCGCTGAGACCGCGGCCGGTACGGTCGCCACCTACGTGGCTTCCGGCGGCGCCGCTCTGCCCGACGACGCTCTCTCCGCCGTCGAGCGGCTGTCCACCGACACGCTGGGCCGGGACTCGGTCGATGTCTCCGTCGGGATGCCAGACCAGGTGCCGTCGGCCCCGGCCGGTGCTCCGGCCGTGGACGAACAGGTGTTGTCCGAAGAGCCGGGTTCCGTGCCCGAGGCTGACGAATCGGCGCGGATGACCGAGCTCGACACCGGCGCGTTGGACGTGGGCGGCACGGTGGAGGACCTGACCTCCGGGGTGCGCGACAACCTGGCTTCGGTGTCCGACCAGCTCGGCTCGACCCTGCCCGGCGAGTTGCCTGGAGAGCTGCCCGGAGAGCTGCCGGAGCTGCCGGTGGCGAACCCGCTGCCGCACACCACCGAAGGGATCGAGCGCGACCTGGAGACGGGTGTCGACCAGGTGGCCGACACGGTCAGTGGCAGCCCGCTGGGCAATGTCGCTGAGACGGGTGAGGACCTGCTCTCCGGGACCTCGAACCTCGGCGATTTGGACCTCGGGCACTGACTCCGAGTAATCTCGATCGAGTAACAGGCCGGGCTCGGTGATATTACGAGCCCGGCCTGTACTGCCTGGAGGGAACCAGGCACACTGTCCGATCGATGAAGGCAACGCCGTGGCTCGACGTGTTGGACGAGGCCATCCGGTCCTGCGCTGTGCAGGAGCGCACCGACCTCGGACGGCTCCTGCGTGCCCGCCGCACCGAACTGGCGGGGCCCAAAGTGCGTGTCGTCGTGCTCGGTGCGTCGGGGCAGGGCAAGAGCCAACTGCTCAACGGACTGCTCGGGTCCACTGTGTGCGCGGTGGGCGACGACGTCACCACGACCGTGCCCACCGTGTTGGAGTACGCGTCCTCGCCTGTGGCGCGACTCGTCCCCGGTGATCCCGCTCCGCTTCTGGAGTCGGCACCGAAAGGCAATCTGATGCTGGAAGGGCCCGTCCACGATGTCCCCGCGTTGACGGGTGCTGAGCGCGAGCCCGTTCCGGTCGAATCGGCGTCGGCGGAGGCCAACCGCCGCAGCGGGGTAGCTAGAGTCGAGATAGGACTCCCGCGGAAACTCCTCGAAAGTGGACTGACACTGATCGACACGCCGCCCTGCGGCACGGACGGCGACAGCTACGGCGACCACGCCCGGGCCGCGCTGTCGGTCATGTCCCAAGCGGACGCGGTGTTGCTCGCCAGCGATGTGACCCGCAGCTTCTCTCCCGCGGAACTGGACATCATGGAGCGGGCGCTGTCCGTGTGTCCGACGGTGGCCGTCGCTCTCACCAAGACCGACCTGGTCCCGGGGTGGCAGCGCGTCGTCGCGCACAACCGTGCCCGACTCGAACGTCGAGGTCTGCCCGTGACGGTGTTCCCGGTGTCGTCGACACTACGGTTGGCGGCCGCGCGAGCGAACGACTCCGAGTTGAACGCCGAATCCGGTTTTCCCGCCCTCATCTCCTACTTGCACCACGAACTGATGGGTAACGCCGACGTGCTGCGTCGACGGTGTGCGGGTGCGTTGACCCGGCTGACCGTGGACACCCTGATGGTGCCGCTGCGGGAGCGACTGGCCGACCTGAAGCAGGACGGCACCGGCGGACTCACCTTGCGATATCGGTCCCTGACCGCCAGTTTGGAGCGGTTGCAACGCGAATCGGCACGGTGGCAGACCGTGCTCTCCGACGAGGTCGCCGATCTCACCGCCGACCTCGACTACGACCTGCGGGATCGCACCCGTCGCATCATCCGCGAAGCGGACGAGTACTTCGAGGTCGCCGACCCCGCCAAGGACTGGCCGGAGTTCGAGGAGTGGTTGCGGGACAACCTGCGGGCCGCGGCCGAAGCCAATTCCGGCTGGCTGCTCGACCGATTCGAGTGGATCACGCGCAGGCTCGCCGGCGCCATCGCTCCTCGAAACGCCGACGTGTTCGCACCGGATTCGGTGCTGCTCGAACCACCCACGGGCGAGCTCGACGAGCTGGGCACACCGAACGTCGAGCGGTTCACGGTCGGGCAGAAGTTGTTCGTCGGCATGCGCGGGTCGTACAGCGGGCTGCTGATGTTCGGGCTCGCGACGACGCTGGCCGGGATGAGTCTCATCAACCCGATCTCGATCGGTGCGGGGGTGGCGTTCGGTGCCAAAAGCGTCCTCGACGAACGCAGCACCCGACTCAAACGGCGCCAGGCGGCGGCGCGTGCGGCCGCCCAACGTTACGTCGACGATTTCTTCCTCGCCTACGGCAAGAAGAGCAAGGACACCGTACGCCTGATCCACCGGGAGCTGCGCGACCGGTGCACAGCGGTGGCACACGAATTGCGCACGGAGATCAGCGACGCGGCCCGGCAGGTGAAGCAGGCCATCGACACCGAGACGGCCGAGAGGAACACGGCCGTGCGGAAGGTGGCGAACCGCATCGAGGAACTGGAGCTGTTGCGGCGCCGGGCCGACGCACTGGTTCCCCAGGCCGTCCCGCGAGGTCTGACGGCATGAGCCTGGCCGACCGAGCCTGGTCACTGCTGACCCGCGCGCAGCGGGTGTACGCGGACAGTCCCAGGGCCACGAACTGGTTGGGAAGGCACCTCGCCCGGATGAACGAGCCTTTACGCGTGGTGGTGGCGGGCGCGTCGGGGACGGGGAAAACGACGTTGGTCTCGGCGCTCGTGGGCGCGGCGGGCAGGGGGCGGCGGACGTCGTCGATGTCGTGGCACCACCTACCGGGCGACAACGTGTGGCCGGAGCTGCTCGTCCTCGACACCTCGCAGGCCCAACAGGACGGCACCGCACGCGTCGCCGACCTGATCTGCATGGAGGCCGACGCGGTGCTCTACCTCGCGGGGCACCCGCACGAGGCTGACCTAACGTTGTTGCGTGCGGCGCAGAACCGTGCCGCGTCCCACGTCGCCCCGGTGAACGCGCTCGTGGTGCTGGCGCGCGCGGACGAGCTGGGCGGGGGTCGGGTGGACGCTCTCATCTCGGCCCGCCGGGTCGCCCGCCGGTGGGCGAGGGACCCGGCGGCCGCGGAGCTGTGCCAGGACGTCGTCGCGGTCGCCGGTCTGACCGCGTGCGCGGCGCGGACGCTGCGGCGGGACGAGTTCGAGTCGTTGGCGGCGCTCGCGGCGGCCCCGAAGTCGGAACTCGACCCACTGTTGTTGTCGGCGGCCCGGTTCGGCGGGGAACCGGAGCGGGCGAGGCTGCTGGACCGGTTCGGGTTGTACGGCGTCCGCCTCGCCACCACGTTGCTCCGGGGCGGGATCACCACCCCGCAGGCGCTGGTCGCGGAGCTGTGCCGACGCAGCGGTTTGAACGTGCTGGGCGAGGCCGTGGCGGTGTATTTCGCCGACCGTGCCTCTGTGTTGAAAGCGCGGTCGGCGTTACTGGGCCTGGGAGTGGTGTTGAGCAGAGAGCCCCGGCCGTCCGCCGCTTCGTTGGCCGCCGAACTGGAACGCACTCTCACCGGGGCGCACGAGTTCGCGGAGTTGCGGCTGTTCGCCGCTCTGCGCACGGGCCGGGTGAACTTTCCCGGGGAACTCGGCGACGAGGCCATCCGTCTCGTCGGCGGCTACGGCGTCGCCCCACAGGCGCGACTCGGAGCGGGCATGGGCGAGCCGGGCTTACGACGAACCGCCGTGGACGCCCTGCGGCTGTGGCGATCGTACGCGGAGAATCCGGTACTGGACTCGGCGGAACGCCACGCCGCCGCGACGGTGGCCCGAACCTGCGAAGCACTCGTCACCGAACCGATGGCTTGACCGGACGGCGAACAACGTGGCGGTCAGCACAGCCCGTTTTCTTGCGTCACCAGCGCCGCGGACCAGCACCGCCGCGAATTGAGCGAAAGTCGCTATCTCCTCCGGTGTACGAAGTTCCCTGCGTTCGATCCAGGTTGCCTCGAGTGCTGCTTTGACCCTGTCGTCTCGTGCGGCACTTTCGGTCAACTCATCGACCACAACGTCGGGGATCAGTGCCTTACGGTCGCCAACCACCGCTTTTAATACCCCGAACCAGTTCTGGCGAGCGAAGTGGATCAACGGGCTGGTGTCGAAAACCAATAACTCGACTTCGGTGGCCGGTCTGGGAGAGAGTTCGACTCCGGACATCAGACGAAATGCCAGATAGCGCTTTCCGGGAGCTCTGCGAGTTCTGGCAGGTCGCTTTCGTCCCAGGTGTCGAATAAAAGATCGGTAGCGCGTGCGGCAGACACGAATTCTTGCCGATACAAGCGCAGTACGGCTTCTTCGTAGGGGCGAGGAAGGGATGGTGGAGCAAGCTCGTCGCTCGTTACCAGGTTGAGCTCCACTATGTCGGCGCGTTTCGTTCGGAACTGCCTTATTTGGGCTGACTCGGCTTCCCCGCCAACTTCAACTCCCGGACCCTTCGCGCGAGTGTGGCCATGTCGACCCGAAACCTGCTGGCCGTCTTGACCGCCGTCGTCCGCAAGGAGTCCCCGCTCAGTCGAAGACTCTTCCAAAAGCTATCCAAGCCCTCCACAGGGAGGAGCAGTGCGCGAGCGAAGCGGTCGATGCGCGATTCCCAGGCGTACCCGTCTTCTTTGTCGTCGATCCGCCAATCGACCGTGTACTCGTCGGCGAACAGGTAATGGCCGAATTCGTGAGCGAGGGCGAGTCGTCGGCGGCCGACCCGAAGACCGCCGTTGACGACGGCGACACCACCGGACGGCAAAAGAATGGAAGCCGCGTCCGCCGAATTCGCCCCCATGTCGAGAGAGAAGGAGAGGAGGCCGAATCGGGAGAACGTCTCCGACAGGTTGAACAAGGGGTCGGTCGTGTTCAGGCCGATCATTCTCCGCGCTGCGGCCGCGACCTGTTCCACTTCGGCGAAGTTGCCCGGGCGGTCGACGGGGTCGATGGAGGGAAGGGAGAACCTGTCGTCATGGCTGCCGACGAACTCCACGTTCCAAGCGATCTGCTTGCCTATGGAGGCGGTGTCGATAGCCACCTGTGCGGTTTTAGAAAACGCGGCCCGGTCTTGCCAGCTCTTGACGGGTGGGCGGTCTTCCTCGGTTCTGTCCTAGCGGCGAGCTCGCCAGCCGAGGCTTGCGATGGCCTCGGTCAGTTCCCGGTAGATACCGCGGAGTTCGTCGACGTAGCGGACCGCCCGGTCGCCTCTGGCCGAGCTGATCGGGGACGGCTGTTCGCCCGGCTCCAGCCACGGCAGCCGGTCCACGTTGTCGCAGGCCATGCGCCACCAGCGAAGAGCTCGCTCCTGGACGGCGGTCTCCTGTTCGGCCGCGGCGTCGAGCCGTCTGTCGGCCTCGGCGATCTCCGACTCCAACTCGACGATGCGTTTGCGTTCCCAGTCCCGCAGGTCGTCGGCGGCCTTGCGGGCTAGTCCCATGATCTCCTTGTAGCGGACGGCGGCCGTGGGCTCGTCAGACATGGTCGGTCTCCGGTCTGTGGAACGGGATGGTGACCTCCGGGCTCGCGTGCGTGCTGCGGTCGAAGAACAGTGCCCGGCCCGGCCTCGGCGACCAGTGCACCACCTGGCCCGCGCAGAATGGTGCGAGCTCGCTGCCCTGCACATCCAGCGCCACCCAGGCGCCGATGTCCTCCGTGCCGCCGAAACCGAGTGTGTCCTTGAGCCGGGCGACCCCACGCCACCAACCCAGTACGTGCACACCCTTGGGCGGACCTTGCTTGAGCAGCACGCGCAGGTGGTCGAGTCCGCTGGGTTTTCCGGGTTCCTTCTGTTCGAGCGCGGGCAGCACCGCGTCCACACCGTACAACACCACGAATATCCGTCCGTCCGAACGGGACATCCGTTCGACGAGATCGGCGAACAGGGAAGGCAATTCCGCCGGCTTCACCACTGTCGCCTTGTGTCCGTGCTCGGCCAGCCGGTCCGACAGCGTGTTCACCTCGTCGAGACAGGTGTCCACGGCGCAACCGAGAACGAACTCCACCGTGCCCGTCTCGAACTGTTTGGCCAGTGACCGGGCTCCCGCGTCGAGAACGGACAAGGCCTCGGTCCGGCTGCTGCCCAGCACCGCCAGGTTGCGTCCCGGCGCGGACGTCAACTCGATGCTGTGGGCGTTGTCGGCGACCTCGATCGACTGACCCACCAGAGCGCGAGGCCGATCGGTTCTCGGTGCGAGCGTGGTGAAGGCCGTCGAGTCGTCGAGGCGTGGTGCGACAGCACCGTCGAACAGGCGTGGACGGCCGTGCGAGGCATACCGTTGCCACAACTGTCGTTGCAGGGCGGGAAACGTTCCCTTGCCGCTGGCGTCGGGAATGTGGGCCAACTGGTTGCCGTGGGCCACGCCCGACTCGTGGTTGACGACGGCGTGCCAGCGCGGAGCCGCCACGGCGGCCTGGTTCGCCTCCGCCAACACCCTCCGCGCCTTGGGCATCGCGATCCGCAGCGTGCACTGCTCGAACACGGCGGGTTTGCCCCAGAAAGCTTCGATCCCCGCGATGTCCTGGCTGGCGAGGATGAGGTGGATGCCCTGCGACCGGCCTCGCCGGGCCAGGTCCTCCAACAGTGCCGTCGCCATCGACGTCACCGAGTCCCGCTCGGCGAACAGGTACTGGAACTCGTCGATCACGGCGACGATCCGCGGCCAGTGCCCGTCCGGATCCTGCTCGCGCAGCTCCGCGATGTTGGTGACCTCGAACTCCTTGGCCGCCGCGGACCGGCGGCGCATCTCGTCGGACAGAAACCGCAGCAGCGCCAACCCGAACTCCCTGTCGGTGTTGACGTTGACGCCGACGAGCCGGGCGTGTGGCAGCCAGCTCTCATCCTTCTTACCGGGCGCCAGTCCGGCGAAGGACACGCCCTCTTTGAAGTCCAGCAGGTACAGCGCCAGCTCGTCGGGGGAGTACCGGGCGGCGAGACTGCCGAGCAGCGCGTAGAGGAAGTTCGTCTTGCCCGACCCGCTCGGCCCACCGATCAGCGCGTGCGGAGTGGTGTCACCGATCACGACTTCCACGGGTTCGCCCTCATGGAAGCCGACGGGCGCACGTAACTCGCGGGCCGAGCACTCCTGCCCGAACTCCGTCGGCAGCAGGTCGGTGAACGACCGTGGACCTCCCTGCCTGGTGACGATGGCCTCGGCGATACGGGCCGCGGCGCTCGCCACCTGCCCCGCGGGCAGCGGTGGGTCAAGGTCGACGACGACGTCCGACCCGGTCATCGAGGTGATCGCGCGCCGGTCGTCGAGAAGACTGATGGTCTCCACCGAACCGCCCAACACCGTGGGCACGTCCACGAGGATCAGCGAGATCCCCGCCGCCAACGCGCCGCTGGCCACGCGCCTGAGGTCCCGCAGGTGTTCGGGCGCGAGGTCCTCGCCGTTGCCGTACAGCACCGCGACCCGCCACGGCTCCACGCGTTTGCCCGTGGCCTTCCGCATGGCGGGCAGCGACGGATATCCGGCCTGCAGCGTGTGGGAGTGGATGCGGCGGATGTGGCCCGCGAGCTCGTCGAGCAGGTCCACCAGCCGGGTGGGGTCGTGCACGGTGACCGCGCTGGTCCGGCTCAGCGCGTAGAAGTTCGGCAGCACGGCCGTGAGCTGCCCTATGTCCCACAGATGCACCTTCACCGCGCCGGGAGCGAACGTGCTGAGCACCCGCATCAACAGGCTCTCCACGAGCGCGTCCACGGTCGCTCGGCTCTTCGGCACCGAGGTGATCGACAGGTGGGACTCGTCCAGCAGCGGCATCGCGACATCGAAGGTCAGGGGAGTGCCCGAAGGGCGGCCGACACTGGCGCTGTCCACGGTGGCCGACCCGATGCGCCACAACTCGGGTGGTTTCGTGCCGTCGAACGTGCCGAGTCGGCCCAGCCATTCCCCGGCGGGCCGACCGGCTGGCCCCGGTGCGGCCGAGGCCACGAGTTGCCGCAGTCGTTCCGGACCGTCGGCCCAATCGGCGTAGAAGCGACTTTTCACGCTGTCCAGCCACGACAGCACCGCACCCAGAGCCGGCTCGTTGCGGTGTTCTGCGACTCTGGGGTCGGTGGCGGCGCGTTCCAGTCCCACCGACACCACGAGCTGTTCCAGTTGTAACCGGGCCAGTTCGTCCTCGGCGTCCTGGTGGGCGTTACGGGCGGCGCCGAGGGCCAGTCCGATCTGGTGGCGTAGTGCCTCCAGCGCGTTCGTCACCCGCGCGCGCTGCTGGACGACCTTGCGTCGCATCGCCAAGCTTCACAACCTCGACTCGTAGCTGGTGATTAGGCCGTGCACGGCGGCGAGCCGCGCGTCGTTGGCCTCGATCTGTTCCACGGCGCTGTCCAGTTCGCGGGGCAGCCACGGCTGTGCCTGTGCCTGTACCTCGGTGACCACGCGGCGGTAGTCCTCGAGTAACTTGCGCGCCTCGACGCCGTGCGCCTTGGCGGTGGATACGGCGCCGAGCGCCCCGGCGAGTAGGTGCCGTAACTGCTCCAGTGACATCTTCGATCGCGCGCCCGTCCGCTACAGCCGGGCCGAGTAGTTCTCGGCGGAGGAGATGCACGCCATGATGGTGCTCTGCGTTCCGGTCACTGCCTGGAGCGCCTCGGCGAGCAGGCCGTGTGCCTGGTTGATCTCCTCCTGGGTGCTTCCCGAGGTGGCTTGGGCCAGGGATTGTTGGGCTTCCTCAAGTGACTGGGCGGCCTGTTGCAGGGCCGCGATGCTGGCGGAAGCCTTTTCGTTCGCGAGGGCGATTCCCGCGCGGATCTCCTCCACACCGGGCATGGGCGAGCTCCTTGAGGAAGTCAGGGGGTTGTCACGCAGTACCAACTTAGCGTGATTGATCAACCCCAGACAGCAGGTAGGTGGGGTAACACCGTTGGTCCACGAGGAGTTCATATACGGGCGGGGGGTATATTGGACTGTGGGAACGGGACGAGGAGCGAAGATGCCGGGATACACCTCCGACAAGGACGCCTACCTCAAGCGGCTGCGCCGGATCGAGGGACAGATCCGAGGGCTTCAGCGGATGGTCGAAAACGACGAATACTGCATTGACGTACTCACGCAGATCGCTGCGGCGACCAAGGCATTGCAGGCCGTGTCACTCGGCTTGATGGAGGAACACCTCCGGCACTGCGTCGCCGAAGCGATCACCGAGGGCGGCGCGAAGGCCGACGAGAAGGTCCGCGAGGCCAGTGCCGCCATCGCTCGCCTGGTGCGTTCCTGACCTCGGACGTTCGCGGACGTCCGCGTCGAGCAGACCACGAAAGGACACCTGAGATGGTTCAGCAGACCTACACCGTGACCGGTATGACCTGTGACCACTGCGCTCGTTCGGTGCGCGAGGAGGTCGGTGAGCTCACCGGTGTCTCCGAGGTGGCCGTGGACGTGCCCACGGGGAAGGTCACCGTCACCAGTGACGTTGAGATCTCCGTCGACGACGTTCGTAAGGCAGTGGAAGAGGCCGGTTACACGTTGAACGCCTGAGCGCGATCCGGAAGGAGCAGGAATTGAGTTCTAATGTCGCCTCCTCGCCCGCGCAACGCGACATCGAGCTCGCGATCGGCGGGATGACGTGCGCTTCCTGCGCGAACCGCGTCGAACGCAAGCTCAACAAGCTCGCGGGCGTCAGCGCCACGGTGAACTACGCCACGGAGAAGGCGAAGGTCAGCTTTCCCGTCGAGTTGGATCCGGACGAGCTCGTCAGCACGGTGGAGGCCGCGGGCTACTCGGCCGAGCTGCCGAGACAGCGGGCCGAGGATGACGCCGACGAGTCGACCAGGGCGTTGCGTCGGCGTCTCATCACCGCGGCCGTGCTGTCGGCGCCAGTGATTCTGCTGGCCATGGTCCCGGCATTGCAGTTCGACTACTGGCAGTGGGTCTCCCTGGTCCTGGCGACGCCCGTGGCGACGTGGGCGGCGTGGCCGTTCCACCGGGCCGCGTGGACGAACCTGCGGCACCGGGCGGCCACGATGGACACGCTGGTCTCGATGGGTGTCGTGGCGGCTTTCGCGTGGTCGCTGTACGCCCTGTTGTTCGGCAGCGCGGGGACTCCGGGGATGACGCACGCGTTCGAGCTGACGATCGAACGCACCAGCGGGGACGGCAACATCTACCTCGAAGTCGCCGCGGGGGTGACGACGTTCATCCTGGCGGGCCGCTATTTCGAGGCCCGGTCCAAACGGCGCGCCGGTGCCGCCCTGCGGGCGTTGCTGGAGTTGGGCGCGAAGGACGTCGCCGTGCTCCGAGACGGGAAGGAACACCGTGTTCCCGTCGAGGAGTTGGCGGTGGGCGACGTGTTCGTCGTCCGGCCCGGCGACAAGATCGCCACCGACGGCGTCGTGGAGGAAGGCAACTCGGCCGTCGACGTCAGCATGCTCACGGGCGAGTCAGTTCCGGTCGAGGTCGGCCCGGGGGACTCGGTCGTCGGGGCCACGGTGAACTCGGGCGGGCGTCTTCTGGTGCGCGCGACCCGGGTGGGTTCGGACACCCAGCTCGCCCAGATGGCGAAGCTGGTGGAGCAGGCCCAGACGGGCAAGGCCGCCGTGCAGCGTCTGGCGGACCGGATCTCGGGCGTGTTCGTGCCGATCGTCATCGTCCTCGCGCTCGGAACGCTCGGGTTCTGGTTGCTCTCCGGCGCTGCCCCCTCGGCGGCGTTCACCGCGGCCGTCGCCGTGCTGATCATCGCCTGTCCGTGCGCGTTGGGGTTGGCCACACCCACGGCGCTGCTGGTGGGGACCGGCCGGGGAGCCCAGCTGGGCATTCTGATCAAGGGGCCCGAGGTGCTGGAGGCCACCCGCCGGGTGGACACGGTCGTACTGGACAAGACCGGAACGGTCACGACCGGCAGGATGGCTCTGGTCGATGTCCATGTGGCCGAGGGCGAGGACGTCGACGAGGTGCTGCGCCTGGCCGGGACGGTGGAGAACGCCTCCGAACATCCGATCGCGCAGGCGGTCGCGAAGGGCGCGGCCGAGCGGGTCGGTGCGCTCGGGGCGGTCGAGGACTTCACCAACGTCGAAGGGCTTGGCGTGCGTGGTGTCGTGGACGGGCACGTCGTGCTGGTCGGGCGCACCACGCTGCTGGAGGAGTGGGGGCAGCGCCTGCCTTCCGAGCTCGCCCGAGCCAAGGCCGATGCCGAGCAGGCGGGCAGGACCGCTGTCGCCGTCGGCTGGGACGACAGGGCCCGGGCGGTTCTCGTCGTGGCCGACACGGTGAAACCGACGTCGGCCGAGGGGATCGCGCGGTTGCGTGAGCTCGGGCTCGCCCCGGTGCTGTTGACCGGTGACAACGAGGCCGTCGCCAGGTCCGTCGCCGCCGAGGTCGGTATCACCGAGGTGATCGCCGAGGTGCTGCCCCAGGAGAAGGTGGACGTCGTCAAACGCCTCCAGGACGACGGCAAGGTCGTCGCGATGGTGGGGGACGGTGTCAACGACGCCGCCGCGCTGGCCCAGGCCGACCTGGGCCTGGCCATGGGCACGGGCACCGACGTGGCCATCGAGGCCGGCGACCTCACGCTCGTGCGGGGGGATCTCCGGGTCGCGGCCGACGCGATCCGGCTGTCGCGCCGCACACTCGCCACCATCAAGGGCAACCTGTTCTGGGCTTTCGCCTACAACGTGGCGGCGCTTCCGTTAGCGGCCGCGGGGTTGCTCAACCCGATGCTCGCCGGGGCGGCGATGGCGTTCAGCTCGGTGTTCGTGGTGAGCAACAGTCTCCGGCTCAAGGGCTTCCGGAGCCTGCGGGGCACAGGGACCGACATCCCCTCCGCGCCGGAGAGTTCGGCTCGGGCCGAGGAGAGGGCCTCTGTTTAGGGGCCTCTGTCCAGGGGCTGACCTTCCAGGGTGTGCGCCTCAGCTCGGCGGAAAGCGGGTCGAGGCGTCCCAGATGTGGGCGTCGGAGAGATCGATGATCACGTTCGGCGGGGCGTCCGCGTAGTCGAACCGGAACACCAGATCGTTGCTGGAGGCGAAGAACAACTGCCCCGTGACGCGGTAGATCTTGGTGCCACCCTCGGGGTCGAGAACGCTGTCGACCGAGACGAGGTGCGCCACGCGGCGGGCGAAGAGGACCATCGCCACCAGCACACCCACGATCACGCCGATGGCGAGGTTGTCGGTGGCGACGGTGACAGCCACTGTCGCGACCACCAGGATAAGCAGGAACACGCCTGCGAGGAAGGTCGATGCGCGGGTGCGGGCACCCGACTTCACGTTGATCATGGTCTGCCCGATCATCGCGCAGCCGCCCATCCCACCGAAGAAACCGGTCACGATGTTGGCGACGCCCTGGCCCCACGACTCCCGGGTCTTGTCGGAGTGGGTGTCGGTGATGTCGTCGACGAGCTTGGCCGTCATCAACGACTCCATGAGCCCGACTAGCGCCATGGCGAGGGCGTACGGCGCGATGATCGTGAACGTCTCCCACGTGAAGGGAACCGACGGGATGACCGGCACGGGCAGGCTGTTCGGCAACTCACCCTGGTCGCCGACGGTGGGCACGGCGACTCCCGCCGCCACCGTGAACACCGTGAGCACGATGATCGCCACCAGCGGTGCCGGAACGGCCTTGGTCAGCTTGGGCAGCCCGACCATGATGAGCAGACCCGCGCCGAGCAGCGGATACACCGCCCAGGGGACGTCGACGAGGTAGGGCAACTGGGCCAGGAAGATGAGGATGGCCAGCGCGTTCACGAAGCCCACCATCACGCTGCGAGGCAGGAACCGCATCAGCCGGGCCACCCCGGCGACGGCGAGCAGAACCTGGAACAGGCCGCCCAGGACGACAGCGGCGAGCAGGTAGTCCACCCCGTGTTCACGTACGAGCGGTGCGACGACCAGCGCGACAGCGCCCGTGGCCGCGGAGATCATGGCCGGGCGCCCGCCCGTGAACGCGATGGTCACCGCCATGGTGAACGAGGCGAACAGGCCGAGGCGGGGGTCCACCCCCGGCGATGATCAAGAACGAGATCGTCTCGGGGATCAGCGCGAGAGCGACGACGAGGCCGGACAGCGCCTCGGTGCGCAGCACGCGCGGGGCCAGCCAGGGAACACGGGACGCCGGCTTCTTCGGGCGTGAGGCAGCGGAAAGCGACATCGATTTCTTTCGTGGGGGAGCGGGGAGTACGCAAGACGTAGCCGGAAGGGAGCCGCTTCGCTGGGGCTCGCGTCCGGGCCGGCTAACCATAACCTCACACGAAGCGGCGGCGGACGGATGTGGGCACGGTCTCGAGCACCGGGTCACAGTGTGTTCGGCCGGGCGTTCGACGAGTCAATCCGCACGGCCGGGAGCCTGAAGAAACGACGACGCCGGGTGACCCGTGGGTCACCCGGCGTCATCCGACGAGCGGAGGATAGGGGATTCGAACCCCTGAGGGCTTTCACACCCAACACGATTTCCAATCGTGCGCCTTAGGCCGCTCGGCCAATCCTCCGCGGAAGAGGGTAGCAGGGCCCTCCGTGACCCTTCGTGGCGGCTGCCGCTCGACGCGGCCGAGCTCTTCACAGCGCTCTTTTCGGCCTTGTCCGAAGCCGATTAGTCCGCCCGGCCCCCGGGTATGTCCGAACGAAGTCCCGACGCACCGGAAGAGGTGGGGTCATGTCGGTAGCTGCGGTTGATCGCGACCTGTTCGTGGAGTTGGGCAGGCAGCTGCGGGTGGACGCGATCCGTGCCGCGGATTTCGCCAGTTCGGGCCATCCCACGTCGTCGATGTCGGCGGCCGACCTCATGGCCGTGCTACTGGCAGGCCACCTGCGCTACGACTTCGAGGCGTCCCGGAACCCGTCCAACGACCACGTGATCTTCTCCAAGGGGCACGCCTCTCCGCTGTTGTACGCCATGTATGTGGCGGCGGGCGTTCTGTCGCCGGAGGAGCTGCGCTGGTACCGCTCGTCGGGCAGCCGCCTACAGGGACATCCCACCCCGGCGCTGCCGTGGGTCGACGTGGCCACCGGGGCTCTCGGGCAAGGGCTGGGCGTCGGTGCCGGGATCGCGCTCGCAGGGCAGCGGCTCGACCGCCGCGACTTCCGTGTCTGGGTGCTCTGCGGGGACGGCGAACTCGCCGAGGGGTCGATGTGGGAGGCGTTCGAGCACGCGGGTCACGAACGGCTGCGCAACCTCACCGCTATCGTCGACGTCAACCGCCTCGGCCAGCGCGGTCCCACCCGCCACGGTTGGGACACCGCCGCCTACGCGCGGCGGATCGGGGCGTTCGGGTGGCACACCATCGAGATCGACGGCCACGACGTCGACCGGATCGACGCCGCCTACGCCGAGGCCGAGGACAGTGACGTCCCCACCGCGATCCTCGCCCGCACCCACAAGGGCAAGGGAGTGCGTGAGGTCGAGGACGCCGAGGGCGCGCACGGCAAGCCGGTGCCCAACGCGGACGAGGCGGTGGCCGAACTCGGTGGACCCAGCAGCATCCGGGTGCAGGTGGCGAGCCCCGAGTACGAAGCCCCTGCCCATCCCAAGCTGCACTCGCTGTCCATTCCCACGTACGAACGCGGTGGGAAGAAGGTGGCCACGCGGACGGCGTTCGGACAGGCTCTGGTCGCGATGGGGCACGCCCGGCACGATCTCGTGGTCCTCGACGCCGAGGTGAGCGATTCCACGCGGACCTCCTATTTCGCGGAAGAGCATCCCGAGCGGTTCTTCGAGTGCTACATCGCCGAACAGCAGATGACGGCCACGGCCGTGGGCATGTCGGTGCAGGGTTGGCTGCCGTTCGCGGCCACGTTCGCGGCGTTCTGGAGTCGGGCGTTCGATTTCGTGCGCATGGCTTCCATCAGCGGCACCGATCTGTGTCTCGTCGGTTCGCACGCCGGGGTGTCGATCGGCGCGGACGGCCCGTCCCAGATGGGGTTGGAGGACCTGGCCGCGTTCCGCGCCCTGTGGCGGAGCACGGTGCTCTACCCCTGCGACGCCAACCAGACCGCGCATCTGACCGCGGCGATGGCCGAGCACTCCGGTATCCGTTACCTCCGTACGACGCGGGAGGACCTGCCCGTGCTGTACGGCCCGGAGGAGACCTTCTCGGTGGGCGGCAGCAAGGTGTTGCGGCAGTCCGACGCCGACGACGTCACGATCGTGGCCGCGGGCATCACCGTGCACGAGGCGTTGGAGGCCGCCGACGCGCTCGCCGATTCCGGCATCCGGGCCAGGGTGGTGGATCTGTACTCGATCAAACCGGTCGATGTCGCCACCCTGCGCGCGGCGGCGGCCGACACCGGGCGCATCGTCACCGTGGAGGACCACTGGCCGCAGGGCGGGCTCGGCGACGCGGTGCTCGACGCGTTCACCGGAACCACCGCGATGCCGGCGGTGATCAAGCTCGGTGTGCTCGCCCTACCGGGTTCGGCCACGCCCACCGAGCAGTTGCAGCACGCCGGGATCGACGCCGATTCCGTGGTGGAGGCGGCGCAGGACCTCGTGGGGCGGTGAGACCGGATCGGGGTGGGGAAGTCCTGCCCCGGTTCGCGTCTTTCCGAGCTTCCGGGTCCCGCCGGTCTCACCGGGCTTACGCCGACCTCCCATCCCGCCGACGCAAGCCCGGCGAGGTCAGCGAGGAAGCGCTCGGGCCATGTTCTTGTTCTTGCCACGCAGTTTGCGGTTCAGTCGGGGCTTGCGGGAACGTCCGTTCTCCATCAGCCCGTACGTGGCGGCGGTGACGAGACCGTAGGCCAGGTGCGGCAGGACATCACTGAGCCAATCCGAGGCGCTCCACGAGCGCGGGTCGGTCACGCCCAGCACTGTCATGGGCGCGCTCGATCCCACCATCGCGGACACGGTCGCCACGGTGGCGCCCACGAGCATCGGGGGCCGCCAGCCGCACCCGTGTAGAGCGCCGTAACCCACCCCGACGGTCGTTCCGGTGACCATGCCGAGCAGCGCGCCGAGACCGGACTTGCGGTTCTCCTGCGTGTCCTTGTCGCCGGGGATGCTCGTGTCCGTGGTTTCGCTCAGCTTGTCGATCGTCTGCTGTGGGGTGCTACTGGACGGGCGTCCCCGCAACGTCATGTCCAGGTACGTGGCCGCGTGTAGTGCGGTGGTTCCCGCGGCGCCCGCCGCGGCGCCGCGCACGATTGAAGACAACATGGCCTGGGATTACCCGCGCGGGCGGTTGTGAATCGGGAAAAGCCGCCCGCGGGTAGGCGAGTGACGCCAATGGGTAACCGCCTGCCGTGGCTGAATCGGTGATCACGTGGGACAGGGGTGCCCGCCGCCCTGTGGTCGGGATACTCGCGTTCGCGGTGTTGGTCGTGGGTGCGTTGTTGGTGTTCGCCGTCGGCGCGGTTCGGGGCTGGTTGTTCCCTCTCGGCCAGGAGATCGCCGACACCGTTCACACCACCGTTTCGGGCACGGTCGTCATGCTCGTGATCGCGACGTTGTTCGGACTGCTCGTCGTGCTGCCCATGGGGGGCGAGATCCCCGTGCTGGCCGGGCTCCTGCCGACAGCCGCCGGACCACTGTGGTGACACGTCTTGTGGAAGCGGTGGTGGCGGGAATGCGGGGCGGCACACGCAGCCGGACCGGGTGTCGTGCATGGCGGTCAGCGGCGTGAACCGGGGTCCGAGTATGTGAGACGGTGTTGATCTACGTCACTCGGGCGTGTGAGTATCGCGGAATGAGCCAGCGTTCGATTCCGCCGTTTCGTGCCGATCACGTCGGAAGTCTTCTGCGCCCACCGGGACTGCACGCGGCCAGGGAGCGGGCCGCGCGCGGCGAGATCACGGCTGAGGAGTTGGAGGCGGTCGAGGACGACGCCATCCGCGAGGTCGTCGAACTGCAACGTGAGGTGGGGTTGTCCTCCGCCACCGACGGCGAGTTCCGGCGTTCCTCGTGGCACATGGACTTCATCTACCAGCTCGACGGGATCTCGCGAAGCGACGAACGACTGCGCGTCAAGTTCTCCAACGCCGCGGGCGATCTGGAGTTCAGCCCGCCGGGACTGCAGGTGGACGGCAAGGTCGGGCTCGGCGAACCGATCTTTGCCGAGCATTTCGAGTTCCTGAAGTCCGTGGTGGCCGACGGGGTGACTCCGAAACTGACGATCCCGTCGCCGAGCATGGTGTATTACCGAGGCGGCAGGGCGGCGGTGGACGAGGCCGTCTACCCCGACCTCGGGGAGTTCTTCACCGACCTCAGCGCCGCCTACGGTCGCCAGATCGAGGCCATGGGGGAGCGGGGCTGCACGTACCTGCAGTTGGACGACACGAGCTTGGCTTACCTCAACGACCCGAAGCAGCGGGAGCTGGTGTCGCGGATGGGGATCGACGCAGACACCCTGCATCTGCGCAACATCCGCACCATGAACGCGGCGATCGCGGCCAAACCC
>NZ_DAHVQP010000098.1:0-2476 GCF_027317685.1 Saccharomonospora sp. | reverse complement strand
GACACGGAGAGGCCACTGTACTGGGTGACAACAGCTGCCGAGCTGTTGCGGAACTTGTCCGCGATCTCGGCGACGGCCGCCACCTTGTCGGGCTTCGCCATGGTCGCCTCCTCTCTTGGCTGGTGACCACTGGCAGCCCGGACCCCGCAACGACAAAACGCCCCAGCGCAGGCAGGCGCGGGGGCGTGCTTCACGGGCAGGACAGTGTCCGACACCCGCTTCGACGATCCTCGTTCCTCCTGCGCAGGCCGCCCGCCGTGTACGGGACCTTCGTTTCCCACGCCTGGCGCGGGAAAGACCAGCGGTCTTCGGTAGAACCGTCCACCAGCATAGACGCACCCACATCGACCTGGTCACCGGCCCCACCTTGGCCGAGTGACCGTGTTTTGCCGCGAAACGCGGCCAAGGCGGACACGAACCGTGGGCGAACCGGCATCATGGGTGACGTGGTGGAGCAGCGACCTGACGGAGAAGCCGGGCAGTGCGGTGTCAACGGGGCTGACAGCGAGCCCGAGATCGTTTCCGATGCCATGCCGGCCGACTCGGGCCGACCCGGCACGGACCTCACTCCCATGTCTCCGGCACCGCCTCCGGGGACTCCAGGCACACCGGGGGCGGCTCAGCTTTCCCAATCCCCTCAAGCCGACCCGGAACAACTACGCCAATTCCACGAGTTCCAACAGTTCCAGCAATTCCTGCGCTTCCAGGAGTCACGGGGGCAGCTCAGCACCACCGGCAGCACGGAACTCGCACCGCACCAGCAGCCACAAGCGCCACCACCCCCTAGCAAGATTCCCGGCTGGCTCCAGTGGCTCGGTAAGAAGGTCCTCGGCTGGCTCGTGTTCTTCCTGCTGCTGGGCATCTTCGCGACGTGGGCGTTCAACGAGCTGTTCGGCTCCGACGACGACAACAGCACCGAGGCCGCCGCACGCATGGGCGGCGGCACCTACCACACCGAGGAACTGCTGGCCAAAGAACCGTACGAAGCCGTCCGCAAGGTCTATGACGCCATCGCCCAGGAAGACCCCTCGACCAACCGGCCATTGATCGCCGAAGCCTGCGGTCGCTTCGACAATGACAACGGCATCCAACAACGCTTCGCCGAGAACACCGGCGCGCACCCCGACTGCCGGCAAGCCGTCATCGCTCTGCACGAACAGGTCACGCACGTCAACGACTACGCGGAATCGATCTTTCCCCGCTGGTACGACCCCGACGCCACCACGGTGCGCATCGACTCCTGCGACTTCGACATCCAGGGCGGCCCCGCGCTCGGAGTGTTCACCGTGACCGAAGTCGAAATGGGGCAGTGGCTGATCACCGGCCACGAACCCGGCCCCACCAGCTGCCAGGCCACCTCCACGGAGAACTGACCGACCCGACCCGACCGGAGCCGGAGACGACAGTGGGGCGGCCATCCGAACTGGATGACCGCCCCAGTCGTAGGCTTCAGCTGCCCGTCAGGCGCTGACCTCCTCGGCCAGGAGATCGCGGGTACGGGTCGGGTCCACCGGGATACCCGGGCCCATGGTGGTGGAGAAGGTGACCTTCTTCAGGTAGCGGCCCTTCGAGGCGGCCGGCTTGGCACGCAGCACCTCGTCCAGCGCCGCGGCGTAGTTCTCCACCAGCTTCTCGACGTCGAAGGACGCCTTGCCGATCACCATGTGCAGGTTCGCCTGCTTGTCGACCCGGAAGCTGATCTTACCGCCCTTGATGTCGGACACGGCCTTGCCGACATCCGGCGTCACGGTGCCCGACTTCGGGTTCGGCATCAGGCCGCGCGGGCCGAGAATGCGGGCCACGCGACCCACCTTCGCCATCTGGTCCGGAGTCGCGATCGCAGCATCGAACTCGAGCCAGCCACCCTGGATGCGCTCGATCAGCTCGTCGGACCCGACCGCGTCGGCACCGGCGGCCTCGGCCTCAGCGGCCTTCTCACCGGTCGCGAAAGCGATGACGCGGACGGTCTTACCCGTTCCGTGCGGCAGGTTCACGGTGCCGCGGACCATCTGGTCGGCCTTGCGAGGATCCACGCCGAGCCGCATGGCGACCTCGACCGTGGCATCCATCTTGATCTTCGAGGTCTCCTTGGCGAGCTTGGCCGCCTCCAGCGGCGAATAAAGCCGATCGCGATCGATCAGCTCGGCGGCCTGACGGTAGGCCTTGCTGCGCTTGGTCATGTGCTGTCCTTAGGAAATTCGTAGTGGATCAGTTGTGGTACGGGTCAGCGCGTGGCCCTTCCACAAAGAGTGCGGCAGCGGGCCTGAACGGCCCGAGCCGCGAGGTCACTCGACCGTGATGCCCATCGAACGCGCGGTCCCGGCGATGATCTTGGTCGCGTGGTCGATGTCCATGGCGTTGAGATCGGCCTTCTTGGTCTCGGCGATCTCCCGGATCTGGTCCCAGCTGACCTTGCCGATCTTGTTCTTGTGCGGCTCGCCGCTGCCCTTGTCGACACCGGCGGCCTTCAACAGCA
>NZ_DAHVQP010000089.1:0-32591 GCF_027317685.1 Saccharomonospora sp. | reverse complement strand
CCGATGACGATGCCGAGGCTGCCCTCGTCGGCCACCACCCTGCGGGCGGTCTCGATGCAGAAAGCGGGATAGTCGTCGGCGGCGTCATAGACGTGCGGGCCGACGTCGGTCACCTCGTATCCCCGCTCACGCAGGTGAGTGACGAGGTGGTTCTTCAACTCGTAACCGGCATGGTCGCTTCCCAGGTACACGCGCACGGCTGCCAAGTCTGCCATCCCCGTCCCCCGACGACGCATCCACCCGGCCCACCCCACGTACGCTTCGCGGCATGAACCACGACGTGGCAGGCCGATGGATCGAACTCGGTGACGGCGTGTTCGCACGCCGATACTCCGAGCTGGACCTCTGCGTGGGATTGGTTCTGGGCTCCGAACGGTGCCTGGTCGTGGACACGCGCGGCGACGCCGAACAAGGCGCCGAACTCGCCGCGGCCGTCCGCGAGATCACCTCGCTGCCTTGGACCGTCGTGCTCACCCACGACCACTACGACCATGCCTACGGCGTTCCCGCGTTCCTGCCGTGTCCCGTGTGGGCGCACCCGAATTGCTGGGAAGCGCTCCGCGACGCGGGTCGGGCCCCGGTGCCGGACCGATCGGTGGAGTCGGACACCGTGCTGGACCTGGGCGGGCGTCGGGTGGTGCTCCGACATCCCGATGTCGCCCACACGGCGGGCGACCTGGTGGTGCACGTACCCGACGCCGGGGTCCTGTTCGCGGGCGACCTGGTGGAGCACGTGCCGGGCGGGTCGTTCAGCGCCGAGTCCTTCGGCAGCGACACCACGCTGGCGGGCTGGCCGTCCGCACTGGATCGGCTGCTCGAACTGAACGCCACCACGGTCCTGCCGGGCCACGGTGACCCCGCAGGTCCCGACCTCGTCAGGACCTGCCGTGACTCCCTGCTGACGCTGCTCGCCCTGCGACAGGCCCTACGCGCGGGCGAGCTCACCCGTGCCGATGCCGTTGCATGCTCACCGTTGCCCGAGGACGTCACGCTCGCGGCGCTGACCGAGCCGTCCGCGTGACGTCCACCGATCCTCAGTCGAACTTCAGCGACCCGGTGCGCGTGCGCTTCAGCTCGAAGAAGTCCGGGTAACTCGCCAGCGCCCGAGCCCCCTCGAACACCCGAACGGCGTCCTCACCGCGCGGGATGGAGGTGAGGACGGGCCCGAAGAACGCCACACCGTCCACGTGGATGGTCGGGGTACCGACGTCCATGCCCACGGGGTCCATGCCCTCGTGGTGGCTCGCCCGCAACGCCTCGTCGTAATCAGTGGACTCAGCGGCCTTCAACAGCTCGCCCGAACCGTCCGCCTCCTCGAGCGCCTGCCGGAGCACGGCGTCGACGTCCTTGTTGTCCTGGTTGTGGTAGCGGGTACCGAACGCGGTGTAGAAGTCACGCACGGCCCGCTCCCCGCGGTGTTGGGCGAGCGCCGTCGCGACGCGGACCGGACCCCACGCCGTGTCCAGCATCTTCCGGTAGTCGGCGTCCAGATCACGGCCCTCGTTGAGCACGGAGAGACTCATCACGCGGAAGTTCAGGTCGATGTCGATCTGCTTCTCGACCTCCAGGATCCAGCGCGACGTGATCCACGCGAAGGGACACATGGGGTCGAAGTAGAAGTCGACCCGAGTGCGATCGGACTGCGCTCCTGCTGTCATGCCCTCTCCTCACCGATACCGCTGGTCTTCGTCGTTTCCGGAAGAACCCGATCGGGGCGTGCGCGGAGTTGCGTCGCGCCACGTCGGGTAACCGGCCCTCCAATGACAGCCAACAGCGCTGTCGCGTCCGTTGTTCCCGTCACCGCTCCCTGGAGCGCATGATTGGATGCGCTGAGCACACTGGTCGAGACAACGGACAGTGTGGTCCCAGACATCCCGACAACAGACGACGAACAGCGTAGAGGTGCCAGTGCCCGCTCCGAATCTGACTCGCGAACAAGCTCAGCAGCGCGCCGCCCTGCTGGAGGTGTCCGCCTACGACATCGAACTCGACCTCACCGACGGCCACGGCAAACCCGGTGAGGGCACGTTCGATTCGAAGACGACCATCCGCTTCGCCGCCACCCGGCCGGGGCGGAGTAGTTGGGTGGACATCGTCGCCGAGGGCGTACGGGAAGCCACGCTGAACGGACGGCAACTCGACGTGTCGGGCTACGTGGAGGATGAGGGCATCGCGCTGCCGGACCTCGCCGCGGACAACGAACTCGTCGTGCACGCCGACTGCCGTTACATGAACACGGGCGAGGGGCTGCACCGGTTCGTCGACCCCGTGGACGGCGGTGTCTACCTCTATTCACAGTTCGAAACGGCCGACGCGAAGCGGATGTTCGCGTGCTTCGACCAGCCCGACCTCAAGGCCACCTACCGGCTGACGGTGATCGCTCCCCCCGACTGGAAGGTCGTGTCGAACTCCCCCGTCGCCTCCCGCGAGGACACTCCGGAAGGAGCCGTGCGCACGGTGTTCGAGACCACCGAGCGCATCTCCACCTACCTGGTGGCGCTGATCGCCGGGCCCTACGCCGAGTGGCGCGACACCTACACCGACGAGCACAAGACGATCCCGCTCGGGATCTACTGCCGTGCCTCGCTGGCCGAGCACATGGACGCCGACCGGCTGTTCACCGAGACCAAGCAGGGCTTCCGCTTCTTCCACGAGAAGTTCGGTGTGCCCTACCCGTTCGCGAAGTACGACCAGCTGTTCGTCCCCGAGTTCAACGCCGGGGCGATGGAGAACGTGGGCGCGGTAACCTTCCTGGAGGACTACGTCTTCCGCAGCCGCGTGACTCGCTACTCGTACGAGCGCAGGGCCGAGACGCTGCTGCACGAGATGGCGCACATGTGGTTCGGCAACCTCGTGACCATGCGCTGGTGGGACGACCTGTGGCTGAACGAGTCGTTCGCCACGTTCGCCAGTGTGCTGGCTCAGGCCGAGGCGACCGAGTACACGGGCGCGTGGACCAGCTTCGCCAACATCGAGAAGTCGTGGGCGTACCGCCAGGACCAACTGCCGTCCACCCACCCGATCGCCGCCGACATGGTGGACCTGCACGCGGTGGAGGTGAACTTCGACGGCATCACCTACGCCAAGGGCGCAAGCGTGCTCAAGCAGCTGGTGGCGTACGTGGGGCAGGAGAACTTCCTGTCCGGGCTGAAGGTCTACTTCGACAGGCACGCCTGGGGCAACGCGACACTGACCGACCTGCTGGCCGCGCTGGAGGAGGCGTCGGGCCGCGACCTGTCCTGGTGGAGCGCCCAGTGGTTGGAGACCACGGGGCTCAACACGCTGCGTCCTCGATTCGAGCTGGACGACGAGGGTCGGTACCGCTCGTTCGCCATCGAACAGGGCGGGGCGAAGCCCGGGGCGGGCGAGTTGCGGACCCACCGGGTCGCGGTCGGCGTCTACGACTACGACCGTACGGGCTCGCTGGTGAGGACCCATCGCGTGGAACTCGACGTCGACGGTGAACACACCGACGTGGCCGATCTGGTCGGTGTCAAGGCGGGGCCGCTCGTCCTGGTCAACGACGACGACCTCACCTACTGCGCGATGCGGTTGGACAGCGGGTCGTTGGCGACGCTCGTGGACCGCATCGACGACATCACCGAGCCGTTGCCGCGCACGCTGTGCTGGTCGGCCGCGTGGGAGATGACGCGGGACGCGGAGATAAAGGCTCGCGACTTCGTCACGCTCGTCCAACGTGGCCTCTACGCCGAGACCGAGGTCGGGGTGGTGCAGCGGCTGCTCGTGCAGGCGCGGGCGGCACTGGACTCCTACGCGGATCCCTCGTGGGCGGCCGAGCACGGTTGGCCCTCCTACACCGCGGCGCTGCTGGAACTGGCTCGTTCGGAGGAGCCCGGTTCGGACCACCAACTCGCGTTCGTCAACGCCCTCACCAATTCCGTGCTCGACGACGCCACGTTGGACGTGCTGGCGGGCTGGCTGGATGGTTCGGCACCGCTGGAGGGCCTCACGGTGGACACCGACCTGCGGTGGCACCTGCTGCACGCGCTGGTGGCACACGGCCGCGCCGGTGATACCGAGATCGACGCCGAGCTGCGACGCGACGACACGGCCACCGGCCGCAGGCACGCCGAGCGGGCGCGGGCACTACGTCCCACCCCGGAAGCGAAGGCGGAGGCCTGGGAACGCGCGGTCTACGACGACGAGTCCCCGAACGCGGTGAACGAGGCCATCATCGCGGGCTTCTCCCACCCGGCGCAGAAGCACCTGTTGGGTGACTACACCCAGCGGTACTTCGAGATGCTCGACGAGGTGTGGAGTCGGCGGTCCAGTGAGCGTGCACAGCCGACCGTCCTCGGCCTGTATCCGTCGTGGGAGGTGTCGGAAGAAGGCATCGCGGCGGCGGACGCGTGGTTGGAGGGGACTCACCCGGCGGCACTGCGGCGGTTGGTGTCCGAGGGCCGTGCCGGCGTTGTGCGCGCGTTGGCCGCCCGCAAGTTCGACGAGAGCTGACCGAAACGACCGGATGAACGAAAAAGGCCGCCGTCCTCGACTCAGGAGTTCGGGGACGGCGGCCTTTTTCGTGTGGACTTCGTCGAGCTCCTCAGGAACGCGGGGCTGAACCCGCCTGGTCGGCCATCATGCGAAGGCCGCTGATGAGCCCACCGATGAGGTCACCCTCCTTGAACGAGGCGACCATGCTCATCACCGCGAGCTTGGCGCCCCGGTCGGACAGACGCTGCATGGCACGGGCACCGGTGACCACCTCGACGACGCGTTCGCCGGGTGACACGGCGATCAGCACGGCCTCGTCACCACGCTCACCGAGCGTGCTGTGCAGCGCCTCGGCGCTCTGCCGAGATTCGTCGCCGAGCTCACCGAGGTAGATGCTGAAGTCGAGCCCCGTCTCCCGGCTGGCCAAGGTCAGCGCCTCGTCGAGACGAGCCAACTGAGCCGTACTGAAGGGGCCGGAGGGAGTAGTGGGCTCGTACATCTGTGCCACGGACACTCGGCCACTCGCCGTCACTGCGGCACCAGGTTGGTGCTTCGTCCCTTCGAGCCCGGTGGACTTGCTGTCCCGGGTCAGTTCACCAGTTCCCACTGGCACCTCCACGAACTGTCGACGGAGCGGTGCTTTCCTCAGCACCGTCGGCGTGCCGCTGTCCCACACCCTCTGGGTTGGCGGTCCACCACACGGGCGGGTAGTCCCACGCCTGTCCCGGCCGGTACCGGGGCCTGCTCGCGAACTTCGACCGTAGCGTCACCAGCGCGAAGAAGCCGTAGACGGCCAGCGGTATCGCCACGAAGACCAGGATCGTCTCGAGGATGCTCACGGCCGCAGGGTATCCGACCGTCGCACTCCCTACTCACCTGCCACGGTGAGCATGTGCAATTTGCGTGACCCTCTGGCCCCCATATCACCCGCTTGCCACGCCGGTCATCCCACGATGAGCGGAAAGGACGTTGGCGAAAGGTCGCACTTCCACGTACGTGCGGGGGTACCGGTCAAGAGGAACTTGTTCGGACCCAAAAAGGCTCCTACGTTTTCCCCTGCACGACCTTGTGCCATTTGTTCCCAAACCTTTACAGGTCACACGCGGCCATAGGAGGATCTGGCATGTTCACCACTTCGAGCACCGTTCCCGCGACCAACGACACCTGCGGCACCCGCGTCACCCGTGGCACCAGGGTGACCCGTGGCACCAGGGTGACCTGCGGCACCCGCGTCACCGCAGGCACCCGCGTCACTCGCGGCACCAGGGTGACCCGTGGCACCCGCGTCACCGCAGGCACCCGCGTCACTCGCGGCACCAGGGTGACCCGTGGCACCAGGGTGACCCGCTGACGCGGTAAGGCACCCTTCCTCTCACCTGCTGCGCACGGCCCACCCCACACACGACCGCTGCGCGCGACACCGCCCCCAGGCCCAGGCCACTCTCACCACCGCGCCCGGCCGGGTACATCGGCCTTCTGGAGCGCGAGTGAGGGCAGCCGGGAACGAGCGGGCGGCCAGAACGGAGGAGCCGGGCAGCTGCGCACCGGCGACAACAGCGCAGCCGAACATCGCTGTGGATCCCGGCCGGCTCGTGCAACCCGGGAGCGAGCCGGGGACCACGGGTCTCTAGGCCGCGGGCACCCTCAGGTAACGCTGCCACAGCGGATCCGCCTCTTTGGCGTGAGCCAACAACTTCCAATGCGGCCCGCGCGGCTGTCTGGGCACCACCCGCAGACTCCAGCCCAACTCGGACAGCGACTTGTCGGCCTTGCGATGGTTGCACTTCGCGCAGCACGCGACACAGTTCTCCCACGAGTGCGCGCCCCCGCGACTACGGGGCACCACGTGGTCGATGGTCTCGGCCTTGCCTCCGCAGTAAGCGCAGCGGAACCGATCGCGGTACATGAGGCCCGCGCGCGTCAACGGGATTCGGGTCCGATAAGGTACCCGGACATACCTGCTGAGCCTGATCACCGACGGCACCCCGACCGTCGTCGTGGCCGAGCGCAGCAGGCGACCGGTCGGGTCCTCGTGAACGACCTCTGCTTTGCCGCAGACCAGCAACACGACGGCCCGCCGCAGGGGCAGCGCCGTGAGTGGTTCGAACGTGGCGTTGAGCAGCAACACTCTCCGCTTGCCCAAGCCAGGTGCCGAAGTACCGGCCCCGTTGGCGCTCGAATCACGAGGACGACGGCCGTGCGACCGCCCGACCCTGTCCGCATACGTCGGTGGCCCTGTGGGCGGCGAGCCGGTGACGCTCACGCTCGTCGCCGGAGCACAAGGCACGATCATCTCGGGCGTCGACCCGGCAGGTTGCCGGATTCGGGCGCCGTAGGGGCTGGGTTGTCGGTCTGGCACGCGACCACCTCCACCGGTGCAGCCCTAGTCGACCACAAATCGCCCCCGGAACGCACGTGTGTTCTGCCACGTGGTTCCTCTGAGTACGGTTGCGGAAGAAAGAACTCCGGTCAACCTGCCTCGATCGAAACTCTCGCCGACCGCCGACGATGTGCCACGAGCACACCAGGGAGGAGTGCGAACCAGCGGTGGAACAGTTCCTCAGCCAGTCACCCGGGAGCGAACCACCCGAGTGCACCCAGGATGCGGGGTCATGGTGTCAGCAACTCTGGCACCTCACGGGCAACGAGTGGCTCGCGGCGTCGGCCGACTGGCTCGTGGCACGCCCACTCCGCATCCTGTTGATCCTCCTCGGTGCGGTCTTCATCCGATTCGTCATCCGAAAATTGATCGACAGGCTCACACGCACGTCGGTCGAGGGCACAGGCAGGCTACCCGCGATACTGCGGCCCTTGAAGGAACGCGCTCCCGAGGTGCTCGGGCCCGTGGTGTTGGAAAGGCGCAGACAACGAGCCCAGACCATCGGCTCGTTGCTGAAGTCTTTGACCAGCTTCGTGGTGTTCGGCCTGGCTTTCGTGCTGATCCTCGGCGAGCTGGGCATCAACCTCGCCCCCATTCTCGCTTCGGCGGGCATCGTCGGTGTGGCCGTCGGTTTCGGTGCGCAGAACCTCGTCAGAGACTTCCTGTCGGGCATCTTCATGATGCTGGAGGACCAGTACGGCGTGGGTGACATCGTGGACGTCGGTGAAGCCACCGGCACGGTGGAGTCGGTGGGTTTGCGTATCACCACACTCCGCGATCTCAACGGTACGGTCTGGTACATGCGTAACGGTGAGGTCCTGCGTGTCGGCAACTTCAGCCAGGGCTACGCGGTCGCCGTCGTCGACGTCCCCGTCGGCTACCACAGCGGTATCGACAAAGCCACGGCCGTGCTGGAACAGGTAGCACGGGAAGCGGCCGAACTAGACTCGATCGCGCCCGACGTGCTGGAAAACCCCCAGGTCCTGGGTGTCGAGAACGTCACCCCGGAAGCCGTCCAGTTCCGTCTCACCACCAAGGTGCGGCCCGGCCGCCAGTGGGCCGTGCAGCGGGCTCTCCGAGCCGAGATCATGCGAGCTCTGGAGCGTGAGGGCTTCGAGCCGCCACTCGGCCGGTTCCTGGGCACGGTCCCCGTCCGAAACGGCGAGTCGGTCGGCCGCTGACAACCGGCAGAATGGAGACGTGGTAGACGTGAGTGTCCAACCCGCTCGGCACGAGACCTTCTACGACGCGGTGGGCGGAGAAGAGACCTTCCGCAAGATCGTGGCACGGTTCTACGCCGAGGTCGCCAAGGACGAGATCCTCCGGCCCATGTATCCCGAGGAGGACCTCGGCCCCGCGGAGGAACGGCTCAGGCTGTTCCTCATGCAGTATTGGGGAGGCCCGCACACCTACTCGGACAGGCGCGGGCATCCTCGGCTCCGGATGCGGCACGCGCCGTACAAGATCGGCCCGATCGAAAGGGACGCCTGGCTACGGGCCATGCGTATCGCGGTGGACGAAGCCGGCGTCGAGGAGCCGTATCGCACACGGCTGTGGACCTATCTGGAGACAGCCGCGCACTCTCTGATGAACAGCTGGGACTGACTCTGCCGAGCCCGCTACAGCCCCTCGGTAACCGGGACGCGCGAAGCGATGCCACACAGCCACAACATCGCCGAGGCCACGCCCGGTTACCCTTGGGGCGTCAGAACAGCAACGGCAACAACGCCCGACGACGTCGTAATACCGCGCCGTATCGGGCGTCGAGACGCAACCACGCGTCCGTGGCCGACACCCGCACCACGTCCTCGCCCAACGACGAGTCGACGAACCCCATGCCCGACAGGGCGAACAAACACCGCATCGGCACTTTCACCTCGTGCCCCGGGCCGGACACCGTCAGCACGTTATGGTCCATCAGCGAGGCCGGTGGAGTGCCCTGCGGCCCGACGTTCTCCCTGGCGAGCTCCACGCCCCGGTCTGCCAGGTCGCTCACGACCTTGACGGGAAGGTCGTCGACGGGCTGCCACTCACTGTTCGTCGGGAGTTCCGAACGCCACAGCAGGTCCTGAGGTGGCCCCGGGTCCATCCGGTCGGACCTGGTGACGGTGAGTGCCGCCAACAGTTCGTTGCCGGACACCGTGACGTCCGACGGTGTCACCTCGCCTTCGACGGCTCGGGTCACCAACACGTCGAACGGCGTGGTGGCCCATGCCTCGACGACCTTCTCGTTGCGCCTGCGCAACCGCACCATGGCCTGACCATCGAGCCTCACCGCGCGCGCCACGAACGCGCCCAGGCTCTCCCGGTCGGCGGGGTCGAATATCCGTAGCTCGGTCACGTCCGTCCTCCGCTCGGGACATGTTTGCTGAGAAAAGCCCGCTCGGACTCGGAAAGCCTGCGTGGCTTGCCTCGGCTGAGGTCATACGGCGCGAGCACGGTGCCGGCGGTGGCGGCTACCGGGTCGTCCTCGGACGGCCCGGTCCTGACCCGGTAGTCGAGAGTGAACGAAGCGTGTCGCAGATCCGCCAACGTGATCTCGACGCGGACCTTCTGCCCCTCGACCAGGATGGGCGCCCGATAGTCCACGTGCAGCCGTACCACGACGATGCCTTTGGCGAAGTCGGACAGGCCCGGATCGGAGCCGTCGGGGCCGCCGCCGAACAGCAGCGGCACCCGCGCCTCCTCCAACAGGGTCACCAACCGTGCGTGGTTGACGTGCCCGAACGCGTCCATGTCGGACCAGCGCGGCCGCACCAATGCCACGTACGGGGTCATCTCACCAGCCATCGCACCAGCACATCAGCGGATCGCGCCGCGGATCTGCCGCACCGCCACCGACAGTGTCGCCAGGTCGAACCTGCCGGTGCTCTCGATCTCGTCCAGTGTCCCGCGGGCACGCGCGAGCCGCGACGAGTTCGCCTGCTCCCACTGCGCGATCCTGCCGTCCACGCTGTCGTCAGGGTCGCTTTGCCGCAGAGCCTCCAGGGTGATCGACCGCATCGACGAGTACAGGTCGTCCCGCAACGCCAACCGGGCGAGCGCGTGCCACCGGTTGCCGCGTTCCAACGCGTTCACGGACGTCAGCATGCGGTCCATACCGAGGTGGTCGGACAGCGCGTAGTACAGCTTCGCCGTCTCGATGAGGCCGTCCTCGCCCTTCAGCCCGAGCTCCTGCTCGGCCACCTCCGCGACCTCGACGATGTCGAGCAGCGAGTAGCTCGTGATCACCAACGACACTCGCCGCGCGAGGTCCTCCGGCACACCCTGCTCCTTCAGGGCCTCCGTCTCGCGCCGCACGGTCTCGGCTTCCTCGCCCCGCAGCAGCTCGTCCAGCCGCGGCACCAGGGTGGCGATGCGGCCGGCGAACCGGTCGAGCTCCGAACCGACGTCCAGCGGCTGAGGCCGGTTGGTGAGGAACCACCGCGCCGCCCGGTCGAGCAATCGCCGAGTCTCCAGCACCATCCTGTCGGCGACGTCGGTGGGCACCACGTTGTCGAGCGCGGCGATGTCGTCCCACACCCGGTGCAGGTCGTAGACACCGGTGGCGATGGCGAACGCACGTACCGCGTCGGTGCCGGTGGCGTTGAGCTCCTCGGCGAGCCGGAACGCGTACGACAGGCCCGCGCCGTCCACGACCTCGTTCACCAGCAGAGTCGTCATGATCTGCTGGCTCAACGCGTGCTTCGCGATCTCGTCCGCATAGTCACGGCGCAACGGCGTCGGGAAGTACTCCGGCAGCCTGCGGGCGAAGACCTCCTCATCCGGCAGATCGCTGTCGAGGATCTCCTCCTTGAGATCGAGCTTGACATGCGCCAGCAAGGTCGCCAGTTCGGGCGAGCTCAGCCCCTCACCGGCCTTCTCCCGCGCAGCGAACTCCGCCTCGCTGGGCAATGCCTCCAGCTCACGGTCGAGCGCGCCCTTGGCTTCCAGCGAGGCCACGAGCCTGCTGTGCACCGGCAGCATGGACGCCGCGTGCGCCCGGCTGACACCGAGGACGGCGTTCTGCCGGTAGTTGTGGGCCAACACCAGCTCGGCGACCTCGTCGGTCATCTCCTGGAGCAGGGCGTTGCGCCGCTGCTGGTCGAACTTCCCTTTCGCCACGAGCTGTGCGAGGAGAATCTTGATGTTCACCTCGAGGTCGGAGCTGTCCACGCCCGCCGAGTTGTCGAGAGCATCGGTGTTTATCTTTCCGCCCTTGCGGGCGAAGTCGATGCGGCCGCGCTGGGTGAACCCGAGGTTCCCGCCCTCGCCCACGACCTTCACGCGAAGCTCGCCACCGTTGACGCGGACGGCGTCGTTGGCCTTGTCGCCCGCATCGGCGTGCGTCTCGCTCTCGGACTTCACGTAGGTGCCGATGCCGCCGTTCCACAGCAGGTCCACCGGCGCTTTCAGGATGGCACGGATGAGTTCCGCAGGCGACATCGTCGTCACGTCGTCGGCCAGGCCGAGCGCCTCCCGCACCTGCGGGCTCACCGGGATCGTCTTCGCCGACCTCGAGTAGACGCCACCGCCTTCGCTGATGAGCGAGGGGTCGTAGTCCTCCCAGGACGAACGCGGCAGCTCGAACAGCCGCTTGCGCTCGCGGTACGACGTGGCGGCGTCGGGGTTCGGGTCGAGGAAGATGTGCAGGTGGTTGAACGCGGCCACCAACCGGATGTGCTCCGACAGCAGCATGCCGTTGCCGAAGACGTCCCCGCCCATGTCGCCGATGCCGACGACGGTGAAGTCCTCGCTCTGCGTGTCCTTGCCGAGCTCCCGGAAATGCCGCTTGACGCTCTCCCAGGCACCCCTCGCCGTGATGCCCATGGCCTTGTGGTCGTAGCCGTGGGAACCGCCGGAGGCGAAGGCGTCACCGAGCCAGAAGCCGTACTCCGCCGCGACCTCGTTGGCGATGTCCGAGAACGACGCGGTGCCCTTGTCTGCGGCCACGACGAGGTAGTTGTCGTCACCGTCGTGACGCACCACGTCCCGTGCGGGCACGGTGACACCGTCGACGAGGTTGTCGGTGAGGTCGAGCATCCCCGAGATGAACATCCGGTAGCACTCGACACCCTCGCGCTGGTGGTTCTCCCTGTCGATGCTCGGGTCACCGGTCGGAGCCGGCGGCTGCTTGACCACGAAACCGCCCTTCGCGCCCACCGGCACGATGACGGCGTTCTTCACGGCCTGCGCCTTGACCAGTCCCAGGACCTCGGTGCGGTAGTCCTCGCGGCGGTCCGACCACCGCAACCCGCCCCGGGCCACGGAGCCGTACCGCAGGTGCACACCCTCGACTCGGGGCGAGCACACGAAGATCTCGTAAGCGGGACGGGGTTCCGGCAGTTCCGGGACCCGCTGCGGGTCAAGTTTGAACGCGAGGTACGGACGCGGCGAGCCGTCCGCATCGGTCACCCAGTAGTTGGTGCGCAGCGTCGCCATGATCACCGACGACAACCGCCGCAGGATACGGTCGGTGTCCAGGCTCGTCACCGCGTCGATCATGGTGTTGATCTCGGCGACCTGGGCGTCGACCTCCTCGTCGCGTCGCTCGTTGTCCCGTCCGGGATCGAACCGCAGTTCGAACAACCGCACCAACGCCTTCGCGACGTCGGTGTGCGCCAGCAGCGCGGCCTCGATGTACTCCTGCGAATACGGGGAGGCGGCCTGACGCAGGTATCGCGAATAAGCCCGGAGCACCGAGACCTGCCGCCAGGTCAGACCCGCCCGCAGCACGAGCGCGTTGAACCCGTCGACTTCGGTGAGCCCCCTCCAGGAAGCGGCGAACGCGTCCTGGAAACGCACCCGCAGGTCCTCTTCGGCGTCGTCACCGTATTCCGCCAGCACCCGCGGCTCGATACGCAATCCGAAGTCGTAGATCCAGCACTGGTGGCCGCCCTCGGTCTGCACCTCGTACGGCCGCTGGTTCACCACCTCCACGCCCATGTGCTGCAACATCGGCAGCAATGTGGACAGTGTCACGCCCTCACGCAGATACAGCTTGAACCGTCGCTCCCCCGGCGCCGCGTCGGCGGGCAGGTAGAACGACATGTCGAGCGCGTCCGACGTGTCCAGCGCCTCCAGCTTCCGCATGTCGGCCAGCGCCGTGGCCGCGTCGAAGTCCTCTTTGTAGGCCTCGGAGAAGGCAGCGGCGTACCGGTGCGCCTGCTCGGTGGCCGACTCCTCACCAGCCAGAGTCACCGCCTTGCCGTTACCCGCACGGGCCCGGCGCTCGTCGAGGATGACCTCCACCAACGAGTCGTCCCAGGTCCGAGAGGCCTCCTCCAGGCGCTCCTGAATACGCACGGTGTCGGGCTCGGTGACGCCTTCCGATCCGGTGTAGACGGTGAAGTGGATCTGTGCCAGCGAGATCTCACCGAGCCGAGTGCTGTACTCCAACGATGTACCGTCGAGCTCGTCGAGCAGCACCTGCTGCATAGCCAACCGCGACCGGGTCGTGTAACGATCCCGGGGCAGGAAGACCAGACACGAATAGAAACGGCCGTACGGGTCCCTGCGGAGGAACAACCGCAACCTGCGCCGACCGGTGAGCGTGATCGCCCCCGTGACGGTGGCGTAGAGCGAATCCGTGTCGGCCGAGAGCAGGTCGGCCAGCGGCCAGTTCTGCAGGACGTCCAGCATCTGCTGGCCCGAGTACGACTCCATCGGGAACCCGGCCCTGTGGATGACCTCGCGGACGCGCCGGTTCACCACGGGGATGTCGAGCACGTCCTCGTGCAGGGCCGACGACGTGAACATTCCGAGGAAGCGGTGTTCACCCGTCACCCGGCCTTCCTCGTCGAACGTCTTGACACCGACGTAGTACGGGTAGACGGGTCGATGCACTGTGGACAGGGTGCTGGCCTGCGTCAACACCAGCAGAGTCGGCGACAGCACCCGCGAAGCGGTGTCGGGCCCGTCGGTCAGGTCGCGCGCGACGAGGCTGTCCTGCCGGAGTACGCCGAGGCCGGAGGCCAGAACGGCCCGCAACACGGGCTCTTCACTCGTCCGCGACTCGGGTACCACCTCGTAGTGCCGGTAGCCCAGGAACATGAAGTGCCCGTTGGCCAGCCACCGCAACAGCTCGATGCCCCCGGCCACCTCTTCCTCGGGCAGCGGTGGCGGATGCTCGTCGAGCGACTTCGCGATGTCCACCGCCGTGCGCGTCATCTTGTCGGTGTCCTCGACAACCTCTCGGACGTCGTTGAGCACCTTGGACAACCTGTCGTCCAGCTCCCGCGCACGTGCCGGGTCGCCGATCGGGTCGACCTCCAAGTACATCCACGACTCGACGACGGCACCGGACGGCGGGGTCGCGACGTTGGCCTTCGGGTAGATCTCTTCCAGGGCGCCCGCCACGTCCCTGCTCACGACCACGATGGGGTGCACGATGCGCTGCACCTGGACCCCGCTGCGAGACAGCTCGGCGACCACGGAGTCGACCAGATACGGCATGTCGTCCGTGACCACCTGTACGACCGTGGACTCACGCGCCCAACCGTCGTTGTCGGTGTTCGGGTTGAACAGCCGCACCACCGACCTACCCGGCACGCGCTTTTGGGCGAGCTCCACGTGCGAGCGAACCGCACCGATCAGGTCGGTGGGATTGTCGCCGAGAATCTCCTCGGCGGGAACGAGCCGGTAATACATGCGGATGAGATCCGCGATGTCCGGTGCCTGGGCCGCGGTGGCCTCCACGAGTTCGTCGCGGAGCTGCTCCGGGCTACGCGGCATCTTGGCGGTATCGGTCTTCGCGTCGTCGATGCCGGGATGGGCCGATGTTCCGGTCGAGCTTGTGTCAGGCAACCCAACTCTCCAGTGTCCTGGCTAGACCCCAACGTCACGCCTCTCACAGTTACTGTCCCATGACGTCATCGGTCGGTTACCAGCACCCCTGTGGGGCCACAAGCGTGTTTCGAGGTCCTTCCGAGGAATGGACGAGGGTGTTGACAGCGACACGACCGCCGAGAGCGCCGAGGACACCGATGACGGCGAACAACTATCGCCTGCTCGCGCCCGGACGTCCCCGCTCACACATCGCACCGCCCGCCGGCGCGGGCAGAAGTCGCTGTACGCGCCTCAACCGTCGCCGCGATGCTTGCCGTTGATGCGAGGCTGCTCGTCGTCCACTCCGAGCTTGCGCACCAACGCCGCGGCACTCGCCGTACCCGCCTGGTGCTCGGCAAGCGCCCGGGCCAACAGTTCGGCCAACCCCGCGTCCGGCGGTGGGTCGTCGGTCGGCGCCCCGTGGGAACCACCCGGGTCGTACGAACTACCCGCGTCGGAGAACTGTTCGGCATGCTCGGCGGTCGTGTTCTGCGCCGCCTGGCCCGCACCGGAGTCCTGCTCCGCCTGGCCCGTCGCAGTCGACACGGATTCCTCGTTCAGCGGAGCCAGCGCGGGCGGCAGCTTCAACCGCGGCAGCCAGCCGTAGTCCTCTGTGGTGGCCGAGTCCTCCGACTCGGTTTTCGGGCTCGTCTCCGTGGTCGTGGGCGTGTCCGTTCCGGTGAGGCCGGTCGCGGACCCGGTGGAGGAAACAGTGCTGGTGGTGCGGGCGGTGCTGTTCTCGCCGGAGGCAGCGGTGGGTTCGTCGGCCGGCGGCTTCCCGGCCGCCGTGGCGCCGGCGCCGCTTGTCACCGATGCTTCGGCGGCTTGACCGGCCAAGGGAGTCTCGTTCACCCCGGAGGCGGAAGAACCGGTACCGGAACTCCCCACTCGTTCGTCCTGGTCGTCTCTGTCCGCTGCACGTCGACGCCCTCCACTTTTGCCCGGGGAGATCCCGAGCCGGTCGAGCACCGACCGGGCGGCGACCGAACCGTGTTCGGTGTCGTGTCGCCGGCGCTTGGGCGTGGTGAACGGCGGCTTGCTGATATCCCACACCGGCTGCTCGGACGTCTTCTCGGTCGAGTCCTCCGGCTCCGGTTTTCGTCGTCTCCGCCTCGGCTCCGGCGGCGGCGTGTCGTCGGTGATGATCGGGGTGACGGCCGTGATCTCGGTGGCCGACACCTCGTCCGTGCTCGTCCTCGGCTCCGGCGGCTCGGAAGTCGAAGCAGGAGACGAGGCCGACGCGGGAGTCTGGGATGCCGCGGGAGTCCGGGGTGAGGAAGACGAGGCGGCCGATGCCGCCGACCCCGTCGTGGAGTCCGCGTTCTCGCCACCGGGTGTCGGCGGCTGGGACGACTGGGACGGCTGGGCGGCTTCGCCACGACCGGACGCCAGCCGCAACATCGGCAGCACCACCCTCGGCCGCGACGAGGCGTCTCGCTCGTCGGCACGGCGCTTACCGCCGGACGACCCCGCCGACGACCGCTGCGACGACGTCCCGGCCTTACCCCGGGACTCCGAATCCGACGACGTCCGCTGCGTGGGTGGTTGCGCGGAGGCGGCCTGCCCTGCGGCCACCACCATCCCCGCGAGGTCGACCGGTGCCTGCTCCCCCGTCCCGAAGGCACCCGTGAGCAAGGCCCGCGCCTGGCTGCTGACCCGCGTGTGCAGATGTTCGGCCGACCGCGCACGGTACAGGCATTGGATGGCCTCGCTCGCCTGGCCGATGCGCTCCTCGACGTGGGCCAACTCCAGCCAGAGCCGAGCGGTCAGCGCGTACAGACCATGCCGTCCGGTGCTGTGCACGGCGTCGCGCAACATCCTCGCCGCCGTCTCGGCCGAACCGTTCACCAGATGTACCCGGGTGGCTATGGCCAACCGCAACCAGGCCGACGGTGCGATGCCCCCGGCCCGCGCGGGTGTCGCCAACAGCGGTTCGGCGACCTCCAAAGCGAGATCCGCGTCACCCCGGTCGAGCAACGAGCAGACCAGTTCGAGGACCAGCCGAACCCGAGCCAGCCCTCCGTCCGCATCGGCGTCGCCGAGGTCGTCGAGAAAACCGATACCGGTTCGAGCCGCGTCGGCCGCCCCCACCAGGTCGCCGTGCCGACGCCGGTGCGCCGACACACCCACCCGCAGCAATGCCCTCGCGGCCAGTCGGTCGTCGTCACCGAGCTGCGTGTCCCGGGCGATCAGGTGATCGCCCTCCAGCAGCACCCTGTCTAGCTCCGCCTTCCGACCGAACGTACCGAGGCAACCGACGAGATGACACAGCGCCGCCGCCCGCTGCACCGACGACAACCCACCCACGGTGAGCACCGGCCGCAGCGCCGCCAGTCCCGTCAACGGTGCTCCCACAGCCCGCGCGCACACCGCGAGGTCGGTACGCAACTGAGCCGCGATGACCGGGTGCCCCGCGTCCTCGGCCGCTCGCAGCGCTGTCACCGCCCTGCCCACGGTCGACGCCCTGTGGCCGAGACGAACCCTGGTGTGGACGACAAGGCTTTCCGCCCGTACCCACAGCTCATTGGCCCCCGCCGACTCCGCCGCGGCGGCGGCTCGCTCCCCGAGAATGAGAGCCAGCTCGGGAGCGCGTACCTGGAGGGCCGAGGCGCGCTCCACCAGTTGCTCGACCGAAGCCAAGCCCCCGGCGACGCCGTCGTGAACAGTGAACCTCCGGCTGTCCGCCGCGCTTACGCCTGTCTGCTCAGTGGTTGCCACTGGGTCTGTCCTCAACTGTCGACTCCGGGGGCTCGCTGATGCCGCGCGTGGCGCCGTGAGAACGAAGCGCCGTGACCTCACGGCCACGCCACGACATCAGTCGCGGGTCAGTTTCCGACGAGTCACCCGACGTGGCCGAGCAGCTTCCGCTCCCAACCGCTCGACCTTGTTCTTCTCGTAGCCGTCGAAGTTCCCTTCGAACCAGAACCACTTCGCCGGGTTCTCCTCGGTACCTTCCCAGGCGAGAATATGGGTCGCGACCCGGTCGAGGAACCACCTGTCGTGGGAGATCACCACGGCGCAACCGGGGAATTGTTCCAGCGCGTTCTCCAATGAACCGAGCGTTTCGACGTCGAGGTCGTTGGTCGGCTCGTCCAGCAGGATCAGGTTTCCACCCTGCTTCAACGTGAGCGCCAGGTTCAGCCGGTTCCGCTCACCACCGGAGAGCACACCCGCGGGCTTCTGCTGATCCGGCCCCTTGAACCCGAACGCGCTCACGTAGGCACGCGACGGCATCTCGGTCTGACCGACGTGGATGTAGTCCAGCCCGTCGGACACTACCTCCCACACCGTCTTCTCGGGATCGATCCCCGCGCGCTGCTGGTCCACATAGGACAGCTTGACGGTGTCACCGATCCGCACCGTGCCCGAATCGGGCTCCTCCAGGCCCACGATCGTCTTGAACAGCGTCGTCTTACCGACACCGTTGGGACCGATCACACCGACGATGCCGTTGCGAGGCAGCGTGAACGACAGATCGTCGATCAACAGCCGGTCACCGAACCCCTTGGTGAGGTTCTCGACCTCCACCACGACACTGCCCAGCCGCGGCCCCGGCGGGATCTGGATCTCCTCGAAGTCGAGCTTGCGGTTTTTCTCCGCCTCAGCCGCCATCTCCTCGTAGCGCTCCAGCCGCGCCCGCGACTTGGTCTGGCGGGCCTTCGCACCCGCGCGCACCCACTCCAGTTCCTTCTTCAGGCGCTTGGCGAGCTTGGCGTCCTTCTTGCCCTGGACCTCGAGACGCTCGCGCTTCTTCTCCAGGTAGGTGGAGTAGTTGCCCTCGTAGCCCTCGACACGACCACGGTCCAACTCCATGATCCACTCGGCCACGTTGTCGAGGAAGTACCGGTCGTGCGTGACCGCCAGGACCGCGCCCGGATAGGTCGCGAGGAACTGCTCCAACCACAGCACGCTCTCGGCGTCCAGATGGTTGGTGGGCTCGTCGAGCAGAAGCAGGTCGGGCTTCGACAGCAGCAGCTTGCACAGGGCGACCCGGCGCCGTTCACCACCGGACAGGTGGCTCACCGGCTCGTCCCCCGGAGGGCAGCGCAGCGCGTCCATCGCCTGTTCCAGCTGCGAGTCCAGCTCCCACGCGTCGGCGTGGTCGAGCTCCTCCTGCAGCTTGCCCATCTCCTCCATCAGGGCATCGCTGTAGTCGGTGGCGAGCTGCTCGGCGATCTCGTTGAACCGGTCCAGCTTCACCTTGATCTCGCCGAGGCCCTCCTCGACGTTGCCGCGCACCGTCTTCTCCTCGTTCAGCGGCGGTTCCTGCTGGAGAATGCCGACGCTGGCACCGGGCTGGAGGAAAGCCTCGCCGTTACTCGGTTGGTCGAGCCCAGCCATGATCTTGAGAACGGTGGATTTACCCGCACCGTTCGGCCCCACCACGCCGATTTTGGCGCCGGGGTAGAACGCGGTGCTGACGTCGTCAAGAATCACTTTCTCGCCGACGGTCTTACGCACCTTTTTCATGGTGTAGATGAACTCGGCCATACCCCGATCGTAGAGCGAAGCTCACAGCTCGCTCACCCAGGCCGTCGGTGCGTCACTCATCGTGTGCCGCCCGTGCCCTGTTACCGGCGTCGCGCCTCCTGATCCGCCAGCTGTCTGAGCATCGCGTTGTAGGCCTCCAGCTCGGTATCGCCCCTGGCCTCCACACGTTTGTCACGCCGCTTGGACGCGCGCTCGTCCGCCCTCGTCCACTGCACCAGCAGGGCGATCATGACGACCAACACGGGCAGCTCGCCGGACGCCCACGCGATACCACCACCGACCTGTTGGTCGGTGAGCAAGCCGTCCACCCACGGCAGGTCCAGCGCCCGGTAGAAGTCCTCGCCGATCACCGTCTGCATGTTCATGAGGATCACGCCGAAGAAGGCGTGGAACGGCACCGACGCCATCAGCAACCCGATCCTGCCGAGCGGGGGCAGCTTCCTCGGGGACGGGTCGATCCCGATGATCGGCCAGAAATAGGCGTACCCGACGAGCAGGAAGTGCGCGTTCATCGCCAGGTGTGCCCAGTGGTGCCGCAACGACACGTCGAACAGCCCCGAGAAGTAGAGCCCGTAGAACGAGCCCACGAAAAGCACGAGCGTGACGATCGGGTTGGTGAAGAACCGGGCCAGCGGCGAGTGCACGAACGCCAGCAGCCACTCCCGCAACCCCGGTGGGCGCTGCCGGCCCGCGGGCGGCAGCGCCCGCAGTACCAGGGTCATCGGCCCGCCCAGCACCAGCAGGATCGGCACCAGCATCGACAGCAACATGTGGTTGATCATGTGGATGCTGAACATGGCGGGCGAGTAACGCCCCAAGCCGGACGAGGTCGCCAGCAGCAGCACAGCGCAGCCCAGCAACCACGCCGCCGTGCGTCCCGCCGGCCACGAGTCACCCCGACGCCGCAACCGCCACACGCCCGCGAGGTAGAGACCGGCCATCGCCAGCGCCAACGTGCCGTAGACGAGGTCGAACCGCCAGTCGGTGAGCACGCTCAGCGGAGTGAGCGCGCCGTTGAGGTCGTACCCGATGAGCAGTTCGATGGTCGACGGCTGGGCCGCGATCTCCAACGGCGGAGGTGTCCGCGACAACGCGGTGGCGAGGCCGAAAGTGACGAACATGATCAGCACCTCGACGGCGGCCAACCGCACGAGCGTGCCACCACCCGCGCCCTCGTTGAGTTCCCGCACGCTGCGCTGGCGGTGCTGATGGCCGAACACGCCGAGCACCGCGATCGCCACCACCTTGGCGAGCACGACCAGCCCGTAGTCCGTGGTGAACAACTGGCTGGGCGCCACACGCACGAGCGCGTTCACCACACCGGAGACCCCGAGCACCAGCCAGCACACCAACGCGACCGTGGAAAAACGTGACGTGGCCAATGCCAGATGGTCACCACGTCGCCTGGCGTGAGCGAGCAGGGCGATGAGACCCCCGACCCACAGGGCGGCGCCGACCAGGTGGTACAGCAGGCTGTTGGTGGCCATGTCGTGGGAACCGCCACTGGCCGAGTGGCCCGTGGCCGCGATCGGCACCAGACCGAAGACCGAGACGAAGAACAGCACCGTGGTCCAGCCCCACGACAGCACGATCCTGCATCCCAGCGCCAGCAACAGCGCGATGCCCGCCGTGAGGAGCCACGCCTTCGGCTGTTCGATGGCCTCGACGTAGTTCAACAGCACCAAGGGGTCGAACACGTCCGTCACCGGCTTGCCCGCACCGTCCGCGGCGACGAAGAGCACCGACGCGAGCGCGAACACGAACCACACCCACGCGGCCGTCCCCGCGGTGCGCAGGGCGGCGTAACCGTCCACGTCGAGGGTTCCGGACTTCTGGGGCGGCACCAGGAACGCCGCCAACAGCAGTGAGCCGATACACACGGCCGCGGCGAGGTCGGCGCCGACACGCACGACCATGATCCCGTAGCGGGTGAGGTCCCCGGGGTCGGTCAGACCGGCGACGCCGTAGCTCAGCCCACCGGTGAGCGCCACGATGCCCACCGCGACGACGGTGGCGAGCAAGGCGCCCACCACCACGAGGGGGCCCAAGGCGGCACGGCGCCGTCGAGGTGCGGTCCCGGCGGCGCCGGAGTCGGGTGCGTCGGGTTCAACTTCCACGGCCACGCCTACGAGGGTATGCCCAGCTCATCCGATACAGCTCAGTGGAGGGCGGCGGGTGTGTGTCGGCTCGCGCTTTCGGCCGGGGTCGGCGTTCGGCCGAACGTCCGCCTGCGACTCCCCGGCGACGCGGGCGGCGGTCGAACGACGCCTCAGCGAAAGAGCCCGGTGCGACGAGCTCCGAGCAAGCCTTCGAACGGACGAGAGCGCCGGCCATACCACGCCCTGCCGAGGCTTACCGACACATACGAAGAACTGTGGACAACTTCCACCCGACCGGGTCGTCTCAGTGCGAGTTATCCACAACCTCGTTTTTCCGTCCTGACACGGACCGGCCCCAACGCCATCGTGGATCACAGCGACGAACGCCACACCCGGCCACCAACGAGCCGGAAACGTACGGAACCAATACAGAACCAGGGGGAATTACGAGATGCTTCACCGCACGCGCCACTACCGCACCGTCAGCGTCGACCGCACCGAAGTCAACGGAGTCAACGGAGTCAACGGAGTCGGCGACACCACCGGGGTGTCGAGCGCCACATCGGGTGGCGCGGGAACCACTCGTGCGAAAAGGATCCGTGCAGCATCACTGCTCGCTGCCACCGTCCTCACCATCACCCCGGGAATCGCGGCGGCAGAGACGAAAGTGACCGGAACGGAAGGCCTGGGGCGCGCCGGCGCCGAGCACGCGTGCGAGCAGGGTGAGTTCTGTCTGTGGACCGAGCAGGACTACGGCGGCACGATCGTCCGCCTCGACCTACGCAACACCAACCCCGAAAAGTGCCGTCCCCTACCGGACGGGGTGGAAGCCCACGCGTTCGGCAATCGCATCGATCGGCACGTGACCGTCTATCAAGACAGGAACTGCTCCACCGAGGGTGACTTCAGCACCTTCCCAGGACCGGGCACGTTCGTGCCACAAAGTCCGTATCTGGTCCGGGCGGTGAAGATCTGGAACTAGGCCACTCGCCTCCTTCGAAAAGGCCAGTCTCCGGAACACCGAGGCGCGCGGCGATCGACCGGGCTCCGGTTTTCCCGCTCGGCCCTCGTCGGCTTGTGCTTCTACCGCTACTTCTACCGCTTTCACGACGAGCCGCGTGACACCGCCACGGCAGGGAGCACGTGGAGGTGTCACGCACTCGAAGGGGCCGCGCCCTGCCCCGACCGCGCGGCCCCTTCCCGTGGGCCGTCCGACCGCCACCCGGCGGCCCACGGTCGCCCATCCGGCTCGGTGATCACGATTTCGCTTATCTTCAGCGAAGATCTGGTCACCGAGCCGGGTGAGGGGTGAAACGATTCGCCGGTATCGGACGATCAGAGAGGTAGCGGCGACTAAGCTGAGTCATGTGGCATGACCGCAACGGTCGCCGCGGGCCTCCGTAGCTCAGCTGGATAGAGCAAGAGCCTTCTAATCTCTAGGTCGCAGGTTCGAGTCCTGCCGGGGGCACAAAGGACCTGGCCAAGCGCACTTTCTGAACATGCTAGACCAGGAGAGTTCAACAGACAGTCCATAAACCGTCCATTTATCCCGCCGCATCCTCGGCTGCGCAGAACCCTCACAGGGGCTCTTACTCGGCTGGTCTGCTATCCCCTCATCGCCGCGTGCCTCGTCGTTACTCTCATTGACTTCGTTCGCCCTGATTTGCTGTCCGGCGGCTATGACGGTGGTCACCCCGCCCCGCCAGTGGTGGTGTACCGATGAGCCGCTTGTCGTCTTTCCGTTGCAATGACGCGGAAAGCGTTCCCCGCGACAATCCCGTAACCCTCCTCACTGGATTGAACACTGTCCGTGTTCCTTTTGTTCGCCGTGTTCTCGCCTCCGCTCCCCCGCGGGTCCTCGGCATCGGCGCCTACGTGCTCGCGCGCTTGGTTGGCTTCGGTGTGCTCGCGCTCATGGCCGTAGCAAACGACGAACCGGTTCTCGACCAACTCGTCGCATGGGACGGGCAGTGGTATCTCGGCATCGCCGAACACGGATACACCGGATATGGGGAGAACACCGTCGACGCCGAGGGGAATCCGTACTCGGCGGCACCGTTCGCGTTCTTTCCCGCGCTTCCGGCGGCCATATCGATCGTCACCACCCTCGGAGCGCCCTTGCCCGTGGCGGGGGTGATCGTCGGCGCGTGGCTCAGCGCCTACGCGCTGACCGTGCGGCCGGTCGTTTCCTGCCACCGACGAGCCACACGACGGCCCGGTCGTCGACTGCCTGGGGTGCGGCCGATGATCGAACACGACCGCGTCCTCCTCGCCCGCGCCGGGCAAGTGAACAGGCAGTTCGGCGAGATCGTCGTCGAGCTGATGATCCGCCAGGACGGCGGGCAGCTACCGGCCGGGCCGCTGCGCGATGTCGGCGAGTTGCTCGCCGGGTTGGGCCGTGAATTCATCGACCGAGCCGCCGAGATCGACGCCCACCCGGTGATCGAAGCCGAGAGCTACTCGGCGGCCCACTCGTAGGACAGTTCGTACCGGTCGGCCGGAAGGACCATGTCGTTCATCTCCAGCGGTGTGCCGTCCTCCCGGTAGGCCACCCGAGTCACCGTGATGACCGGGATTCCTTGACCGAGCTGAAGTGCTGATGCTTCCTCGGGTGTGGGCATGCGGGAACCGACGTGCTCGGCGTAGTGACTGATGGTGTGTCCAGCTTCCTCCAGTCGCGCGTACGCCCCGCCAGGGCCGGTGTCGACCTCCTCGATCGCGGTGCCCCGCGTGAACGTGCGCGGCAGACGCGAGACAGCGAGTTGCACCACGAGCCCGTCGGCCCGCATCACGCGATCCCGCACGGTCACCTCGTCACCCGGCTGGATTCCGAGATGACCGGCGGCACGCTCGTCGGCCGGCTCGAACCGCACGCGTACCGAACTGCTGGGCGTGAACCCCTGCGCGACTGCGTCGGCGAGGAAGGCGCCCTTGTTCTCCACTCGCGCCGCCCGTGACAGCCGGGATCGCGACAGGCGCTGGATGGATGCGGGTAGACGCACGAACACTCCGCGCCCGTGCTCGGTGACGACAACTCCTTCGGCGCGAAGGATGCCGAGTGCTTCTCGGATGGTGAGCCGCGAAACGCCGTAGGTCTCGATCATGGCTCGTTCGCTGGGCAGTTTGTCGCCGGGTGCGTACTCGCCTGTGGTGATGCGCTCCCTCAGATCCGCTGCGACCTGCCGGTGCACGGGGACACCGCTTGTCTTGTCCACCATTCGATTGATTCTCCCCGGGGCTAGTTGTCATGACCAGATTACGTCTTGACCTGTGCTTCCCGGTCTGCCACCGTTCAAACTGGTACAGATGACTTTACCAGCTGGGGGCATGGTGCAGCGCTACCTCTGGCAACAAGCGGGCGGACGACGGCACGCCTACGACACCCACCACCAACCAGCCGCACAGCGGGCACTGCCGGTCCTGTGCGGCGCGACCGTCACTCCGACGACCGACGACATCGTCGGGGTCTGGCTCGACCCCACCTGCTGGCACTGCGACCGCGAGGTCCGCGTGCGGCTGGGATTCCCGGTGGACGAGATCCCCGATGCCGCCGACCTGGAGACCGCACGATGATCACCGATGTGCCCGTCGACGACTGGCTCACCCTCGACGGCGACCCCACCACACCGATGCGGGCGCTCGACGACACCATCGCCGTGCTACCCCGTATCGACGACTGGCCGCACATCGACCCCGACCCGCCGTTGATCGACGGCGACTGGCGCCTCATCGCCTGATCTGACCCGGCCACACCACTTCTGCACGCCGTCCTCGAAGGACTCCGGCAGCTCACGTAGACCACCGGCCTGCGCATGCGAGCACCCCGTGCCCCTAGGGCCATACCACCTCGGGAGACGCGATAGCTCCTTCCCACGACCAACGGAGGTCGTCATGGCCACTGTGCCTACCTACATCACGCGGGACACCACGCTGCGGGTGAAGATCCTCGACGCGTGCGGGATGACCTGCACGTTCTGCCACAACGAGGGCACACCCGTCGCGGCGGAGAACTCCCGCCGCACCCTTCCGCTCACCGCCGCCGGGTCCAGCGGCCGGGTGTCGATCTACACGCCCACCAATGGGGTGAGCTTCGTGCCAGCCACGATGCTGCCGGGCCCCGAGTACGTGCAGGCGATCAGCACGCTGCGGGACGCGCTCGACCTCACCGAACTGCACTTGACCGGCGGCGAGCCGACACTGCACCCGCGGCTGGCGGAGCTGGTGCGCCTCTCCCGCGAAGCGGGGTACAGCGTGCGCATGACCTCCAACGGCGAGAACGGGGCCCGTGCCATCCCCGGCGCCGCAGCCGCCGGGCTGGAGAAGGTGAACTTCTCCATCTTCGGCACCACGCCGCAGGAACTGGCGCAGGTGCAGCACTCCCGCTTCGCCGACGAGACTCGCGCCGCCGCGAAGATCGTCGCGCTGAAGGACAGCATCCGCGCCTGACTCGCCCACGGGGTGCGGGCGGACGCCAACATCGTCGTGGTCGACCACACCCACATCGCGCGGGTGCACCGCCTGCTCGACGAGTACAGCCCGCAGCTGTCGGTGCGGCTGCTCAACTCCCTCGACGACGGCCAGGAGAGCCTCGACGCCATCGACGAGGTACTGCGGCAGCGCGGCGCCGTGATCGAAGCCCACCACATCACCGCGGGAACGTCAGGCTTTCGCACCTCCTACCTGCTGCCCGAGGGACGACGGATCTACGTCAAGCGCATCCGGCCCACGAGGCTGCCGCGCACCTGCCTCGGTTGCCGGTTCAACAACGACCGCGACTGCTAGGAGGGATTCTACGGGGTGAGGTTGTACCGCTCCCGCGCCAAGAAGTGGTTGGCCGGGCTGTGCATCCAGAGGATGGACCTGTGCCAGGACGTCGACGAGTTCGCCTCCGGTGACGCCGCCCGCGAAATCCACGAACTCCGGGACAGCGAACACGATGCCCTTGCGGCGGACGCGCACACGCACGAGAAGGGATAAGGTCAGCTCATGCCGATCGAGTACGAGGCGAAGGCGCTGGACATCGACCGCGCGAGGATCGCGGATCGGCTGCGCCAGGCGCCGGTGGTCCAGCCGCGGACCCTGCAACGGCGCTACGTGTACGACATCGTGCCCGGCGACGTATCGACGTGGATGCGGCTGCGGCAGACCCACACCGGCACCACGCTGTCGATCAAGCGCATCCGCCATGACGGCATCGACGGCACCGATGAGTGGGAGATCAGTGTCTCCGACTTCGACACCACGCATCAGATGCTGCAAATGCTCGGCTACACGCCGAAGGCGTACCAGGAGAACTACCGCACCAGCTGGCAGCGGGAGGGTGTGCGGTTCGAGCTCGACGAGTGGCCGAAGATCCCGCCGTACCTGGAGATCGAGGGCGAGAACGTCACCGCCGTGCGCCGCGCCGCCGAGTGGCTTGGCCTCGACCCCGACACACTGACGGGGATGAACACCACCAAGGTCTACGCCCACTACGGCCTGGACATAACGGCGTACCCGCAGCTGCGGTTCGAGTAGCCCGCAACTCGGGCCACCCCTGGGGTAGGCGGCCCGGGCCTCAGCTCTGCTCAGGCGGGTCTTTCGCCTCAGCAGAGTGCCGTTCGTACAACCTCTTCGTGAACACGACGAGGATCAGGGCGCCGAAGACGTCGGCCTCCAACGACAGCACGGTGGCGAACACCCACCACTGCCACCACGTTCCGTGGTAGCGCCGTTTCCGTGGCGGTGTCTTTTCCGCAGCGGTGTAGTTCTGCGGCGATGTCGCTTCCGCAGCCGTTCCACAGTCGCTCCACAAAGGAGCTTCACGCGGGCGAGGCCCGGGGCAGGCGAGCGCTCCCGATCAGAGGCGCAGAAGGCATCGACGAGAACGGGGGACATCGCATGCCCCGACACCGATCACCGTGCGTAGACTGCCCGGTTTGCGACGGTAACAGCCGACTCGTAGGAGACGTGGGAGACACTGCATGGACGACGAAACCGAGGGACGGGTGTGGTGCCACACCTGCGACGGCGACGGGCACGTGCCCGATCCGAAGGCCGCGATCATCGACTGCGTGCCGCAGCTGGTGATTGCCTCACGCGTGTGCCGATGGTGCAAAGGCACCGGACGCAGACACAGCCTTCACCCGCCCGCCTGAGCGGGCTCCGAAAACGATGAGCCCACGGCGACGAACCCACACAGCGATGAGCCCACAGTGATACAGCCGAAACGACGGCACGAAAGCGAAGCGACGCCCTCAGCGGGACCGGCCGTCGCCCCGCCCGTCCCACACGGCTTCGAGCACGGCGATCGTGTCGAGTGTTTCGGCCACGTCATGCACCCTGATGACGTCGACTCCAGCGGACCACGCGGGTGCCACCACCGCCAGCGACCCGGCCAGGCGGTCGGCCACCGCCCTGCCGGTCAACTCGCCGAGGAACGACTTCCGGCTCACTCCCAACAACACCGGAAAACCGAGGGAACACAGTGCCGGTAACCGCCGCAACAGTTCGATGTTGTCCTTTAGGGACTTACCGAAGCCGATGCCGGGATCGATCCACACCGGCGCCGCGCCGCCCTCATGAGCGACCTCGCCCAGGGACCGAAGGTGAGCGGCGACGTCGGCGGTGACATCGTCGTAATGGGGGTACACACCGGGCAGCACCGGCACGGTGTGGGAATGCATACCGACGTAGCCGACTCCGAGACGCGCCGCGACATCGGCCAAGGAACCGGACACGTCGTTGATGATCGACGCACCCGCCCGCACGGCCTCCTCGGCGACCTCCGCGTGCCGTGTGTCGACCGACACCGTGCCCACGGCCGCCAACGCCGACACCACGGGAACGATCCTGTCGAGTTCCTCGTCGACCGACACCGGCTCGGCGCCGGGCCGCGTGGACTCACCGCCCACGTCCACGGCCCAGGCGCCGAGTTCGAACATCGCACGTCCCGCGGCGATAGCGCGCTCCACAGTGTGATGCCTGTTACCCGACCAGAGCGAGTCGGGCGTGGCATTCACGATGCCCATCACACGCAACGGCCCCACATCCGGCCGTGCGGCCACCGCGGCGGCCCCGGAGAGCGCTACGGGATTCGCGATGGTCACCAACTACCTCCTCGGTTCGAGGCGAACCACCACCGACTTCGAGGTCGGCGTGTTCGAGACATCGGCAACGGAGTCCAACGGCACCAACGGATTGGTCTCCGGGTAGTAAGCGGCGGCACAACCTCGCGCCGTGGGATAGACGACGATGCGGAAGTCGTCGGCCCACCGCTCCGTGTTCCGCCCGTCCGCGTCCGTCCATTCGCTGACCAGATCGACGCGCTGCCCGTCCCGCAGGCCGAGTTCAGCGAGGTCGTCGGCGTTCACCATGACCACACGCCGCGCGTTCTCGATCCCCCGGTACCGGTCCGACAACCCGTAGATCGTGGTGTTGTACTGGTCGTGGCTGCGCAGCGTCTGCAACAACAACCGTCCCCGCGGCACCTTCGGATACCACAGGGTGTTGACGGTGAAGTTCGCCTTGCCGGTGTCGGTGGGGAACTCCCGGGCGTCGCGAGGCGGATGCGGCAACACGAACCCGTTCGGTCGCCGCACCTTGGTGTTGTAGTCCTCACATCCCGGCACGACACGGGCGATGGAGTCGCGGATGGTGTCGTAGTCGGCCTCGAACTTCTCCCACGGCACGGGATGGTTGGGGCCGAGTGTGGCGCGAGCCAACCGGCAGACGATGGACACCTCCGACAGCAGCGTCTCGCTCGCCGGGCGCAACCGCCCACGCGAGCGGTGCACCACGGACATGGAGTCCTCCACGGTCACGAACTGCTTGCCGCTCGCCTGCTCGTCGACCTCGGTGCGCCCCAATGTCGGCAGGATGAGGGCCGTCCGCCCCGTGGCCACGTGAGACCGATTGAGTTTGGTCGACACCTGCACGGTGAGCGAACACGACCGCAGTGCCGCCTCGGTGACCTCCGTGTCCGGCGTGGCACGGGCGAAGTTGCCGCCCATGCCGATGAACACGCGGGCCTCCCCGCGTTTCATCGCACGAATACCGTCGACGGTGTCGTAACCGTGCTCGCGCGGCGTGGTGATGCTGAACTCGCGGTCCAGGGCGTCGAGGAAACTGTCCGGCATCTTCTCGTAGATGCCCATGGTGCGGTCGCCCTGCACGTTGGAGTGCCCGCGCACCGGGCACAGACCCGCCCCCGGCTTGCCGATCATGCCGCGCAGCAGCATGACGTTCACGGCCTCGCGAATGGTCGGTACCGAATGCTTGTGCTGGGTGAGCCCCATGGCCCAGCACAACACGATCCGTTCCGCACGCACGAACCGTCGTGCCACGTCGTCGATCAGTTCGCTCGACAGGCCGGTGGCTTCGACGAGCTCGGCCTCGTCGAGAGCTCGTGCCTGCGCGCGGTAGGTCTCGAAGGCGTGGGTGTGCCGCTCGATGAACTCGCGGTCGAGCACGGTGCCCGGTGCGGCGTCCTCCGCGTCCAGCAGCCGCGCGCCGATCGCCTTGAAGAACGCGAGGTCACCGCCGAGGCGGATCTGACAGAACACGTCGGTCAGCTCATCACCTCGGCCGACGACTCCACGTACGGTCTGCGGGTCTTTGAACCGCAGGAGCCCGGCCTCCGGCAACGGGTTCACCGAGATGATCTGCGCCCCGCGCTGTTTCGCCTCGGCCAGGGCCGAGAGCATCCGCGGATGGTTGGTGCCGGGGTTCTGGCCGAGCACGACGATGAGGTCGGCCTGGTGCACGTCCTCCAGACTCACCGACCCCTTGCCGATCCCGATCGTCTCGGTCAGCGCCGCGCCCGACGACTCGTGGCACATGTTCGAACAGTCGGGCAGGTTGTTGGTCCCGAAGCTGCGTACGAACAGCTGGTAGGCGAACGCGGCCTCGTTACTCGTCCTGCCGGAGGTGTAGAATAGGGCCTCGTCGGGTGAGTCGAGGGCGTTCAGCTCGTCGGCGATGAGCTGGAACGCCTCCTCCCAACCGATGGGGGTGTAGTGGTCGGAGCCGGGCCGCAGCACCATCGGCTCGGTCAGGCGTCCCTGCTGCCCCAACCAGTAATCGGTGCGCTCGGCGAGTTCCGACACCGAGTGCCGTGCGAAGAACTCGCGGGTCACCCGACGCGTGGTGGCCTCTTCGGCGACGGCCTTGACCCCGTTCTCGCAGAACTCGGCGGGCCTGCGACGCCCCTCCGACTCCGGCCACGCGCAGCCGGGACAGTCGAACCCGGCGCGCTGGTTGAGCAGAGGCAGCGTGATTGCGGTGCGGGTCACACCCATCTGCTCGTAGGCGCGTTTCATCGACACCGCGACGGCCCGCACTCCCGCCGCGTGCTCCTGCGCGTCGCCGACCTGCAATGCCGACTCGTCGATGTCCCGGATCGGGGCTTTCTTGCTCACCCTTCGGCTCCTACCCTCAGCGATGTCCGACGAACATCGACTGTGTCATGCCGAACCGTGCGTACGGAAGGCTTCGTGATCGCGGGCCGCCTTGATGGTCTGCTCCAGCAGAGTGGCGATGGTCATAGGACCGACTCCGCCGGGCACCGGGGTGATGAACGAGGCCCGCTCGGCCGCCGCCTCGTATTCGACGTCTCCGGTGTTGTCCGCGTAACCCGCGTCGACGACCACGGCCCCAGGCTTGATCCACTCGCCGCGCACGAGTCCGGGTCGGCCGACGGCGGCGACCACCACGTCGGCCTCGGCCACGCGCTCCGCCAGGTCCACTGTGCGCGAATGGCAGTAGGTGACGGTCGCGTCCCTGGCGAGCAGCAGCATTCCGGCGGGGCGACCGAGAATGGCGCTGCGGCCGATGACGACGGCGTGTTTGCCGGCCAGCGGAATGTCGTAGGCGTCGAGCAACGCCATGATCCCGCCCGGAGTCGCCGAGGCGAATCCGCCTTCGGCGAACGCCATCTGCGCGAACGACGTGCGGGTGACGCCGTCGACGTCCTTGGTGGGGTCGATCGCCTCGAAGGCGGCACGCTCGTCGATATGGGACGGCACAGGGTGCTGGAGCAGGATGCCGTCGATCTCCGGGTCCGCCGACAGGCCCCGGATGCGGTCCACCAACGTCTCGGTGGTGATGCTCGCGTCGAGCTCGACCCGGTGCGAGCGCATACCGACCTTCGCACAGCGGTTGGCCTTCATCCGCACATAGGTGTGGGACGCGGGGTCGTCACCGACGAGCACCGTCGCCAGACAGGGCACCCGACCCGTTTCGTCCACGAACTCACCGACCTCGCGGCGCACCCGGTCGAGGATCGTCGCCGACACCGCCCGACCGTCCAAAATCCGTGCGGTCACCTGGATCCTCCTAGAACACGACCGTGGTGTTGCCGTCGCGGATGACGCGGTCCTCGCAGTGCCACTTCACCGCGCGCGCCAGCACGAGCCGTTCGACGTCGGCGCCCTTGCGCTGCAGGTCCCGCACCGAGTCACGGTGCGACACGCGGATCACGTCCTGCTCGATGATCGGTCCTTCGTCGAGGTCCTCGGTGACGTAGTGAGCCGTGGCGCCCACGAGCTTCACGCCGCGTTCCTTCGCCCGCTGGTACGGGCCCGCGCCCATGAACGCCGGCAGGAACGAATGGTGGATGTTGATGACCGGCACGCCGACCTCGTCGAGGAACTCGCCCGACAGGATCTGCATGTAACGGGCGAGGATCACCACATCGACGTTGCCCTTCAGCAGGTTCAGCTGTTCCTTCTCCGCTTCCGCCTTCCTGTCCTTCTCCACGGGGACGTGGAAGAACGGGATGTCAAAGCGGCGCACCTCGTCGCCGAGGTCGGGGTGGTTGGACACCACCATGGAGATGGTCACCGGCAGCTCTCCGCGCCGATGCCGCCACAACAGGTCGAGCAGGCAGTGGTCGGTCTTGGAGACGAAGATCGCCAAACGCTTCTTGCGCTTGGCCTCGACCAACCGGAAGTCCATGCCCAGCTCGTCGCCGAGTGTCTTCTCCAGGGAATCGTGGAGCTCGGCGAGTTTGCCCGACAGGTCGGGGAGGTGGAAGACGGTGCGTTGGAAGAACCGGCCGCCCGACGGGTCACTCGACGCCTGGTCGAGCGACACGACGTTGGCGCCGTGCTCGCTGAGCACCCGAGAGACACTCGCCACGATTCCGGGCCGGTCCTCGCCCTGCACGATCAGACGCCCGTAGTCGGAACTGTCGTGTTGCCGCGTCATCGCTTGTCCTTTTCGGATACCGAGGCCAGCAGTTTCCTTCGCCACTCTTCGGTTTTGCGAATCTCGTTGAAGGTGAAGATGTGCAACCCGCGAACGTTGCTCCGCACCTTGGGCACCGCGGAGCCGAGTCGCCGGACGAGCTTGGTGGGGTTGTAGCCGCCGGGCAGGAGGAA
>NZ_DAHVQP010000085.1:0-4593 GCF_027317685.1 Saccharomonospora sp. | reverse complement strand
CAGCCACAACAGCCAGAAGCCCCAAGGAAAAGACAGTCAAAAAACAACCAGTCAAACCACCCAGCCAAAAGACCAGACCATTCAACCAGCCCACACGCTGACCATCCAAACACCCTGTTGAGTTCTCAAACAACACGCCACGACAATAACCACTCACATGTATATGTGAACGGCGCTAATCGAAGCAACCTGACCACTCTAGCATTCGCAAACTGCACCGTCTACCGCGGGTATGATGACCCCGCACACAGGCAGTCGAGCCTCTATTCGAGTCTCAAGTGATCCCCGCGCTTCGGTCTGCGGACCGCGCCAGCGCTCTCCCGAGCCTGTCGCGTGCCTCCGTGACCTCCGGACCTGCCTTGTTCGGCTGTTCCGTTCCCCCGCGGGCAAATACAAATATACACACCCTCGGAAGGGGCGCGACGAGGGGGTCCCTCGTCGCCACCATGGTACCCGTGAGCAGGGGGAACATCAAGTCCATCGTCCGAAACGGCGATCGGAGGCCATGCCGGCCCGTCCACGCGGACACTCCTCTGCGCCTCGCTTCGACTGTTAGCCTGCGAGCACCAACTACTCCGCACATCAGAGGAGAAGGCATGTCAGTCACTCGCAAAGCAAGCACCCGCTGGACCGGAGAGCTCCAGAGCGGCAGCGGCACCACCAGTTTCATCTCGTCCAGCCTGCCGGACACGCCGGTCACCTGGGCGGCTCGCGCGAACGAGCCGGAAGGCAAGACCAGCCCCGAGGAGCTCATCGCGGCCGCCCACGCCTCCTGCTATTCCATGGCGCTCTCCGCCGGCCTGGGCAAGGCCGGCCACTCACCGGAGGAGATCCACACCGAGGCCAGCGTCGACTTCAAGCCGGGGACCGGCATCACCGGTATCGCACTCGTCGTCCGCGCCACCGTCCCGGGCATCGAGGCCGGCGAGTTCGCCGAAATCGCTGAGGCGACCAAGGACGGCTGCCCGGTGAGCCAGGCGCTCAAGACGGTGCCCATCACGCTGGAGGCGACTTTGGGCTAGGGTCGAGCCCCAGCATTAGAAAGCTTCATATTGACCGCACACCGTGCGTGAAGCACCGAGCGCATCGCCCGTGACCGCAAAGTCGCGGAGTCGATCCCCGGATGGGGGTCCAACCGGGGATCGACTGGGTTGGTGCGAATTTCACGCACATACTGGTATGCGTGCCCCCTGCCCAGCTGAAAAACTCACACGTAGAGGAGGTCGAGTACGTCGTGACCACTCCCGAGAGCACCGGTCGGCGATTTCGTGCCTACACCATCCGCCATCTTGACGACCTGCTGAAGCGCGCGTCGCTGACAGAGGAACAACGGCTCCGGACGAGAGCGGTGGCGTCGGTGCTCCCGTTCCGCACCAATGCCTACGTCATCGATGAGCTCATCGACTGGGACAATGCCTTCGACGACCCGATGTTCCGACTGGTCTTCCCTCAGGAGGACATGCTTCCCGCCGCGGACGTCGACCACATCGCGACGCTGTTGAAGAACGGCGCCTCCAAGCAGGAGATCACGGCGGCGGCCAACGAAGTCCGCTACAAACTGAACCCGCACCCGGCAGGCCAGATCCAGCTGAACATTCCCAAAGCCGGGGAAGAGGTGGTCCAGGGCCTCCAGCACAAGTACAAGGAAACGGCGCTGTTCTTCCCCCAGCAGGGGCAGACGTGCCACGCATACTGCACTTACTGTTTCCGGTGGGCGCAGTTCGTCGGGATCGACGATCTGAAGATCGCGAACAACGACGTCGATCAGCTGGCCGGATACGTCCGGCGACACCCCGAGGTCACCAGTGTGCTGCTGACCGGCGGCGACCCGATGATCATGGGTGAGGCGGTCCTCCGCCGGTACATCGAGCCGCTCCTCGACATAGACCACGTCGAATCGGTCCGGATCGGTTCGAAGGCGCTGGCCTACTGGCCGCAGCGCTTCGTCACCGACCCCGACGCCGACGACACGCTGCGACTGTTCGAGGAGGTCGTGAAATCAGGTCGGAACCTGGCGTTCATGGCGCACTTCTCGCACCACAAGGAGTTGGAGCCCGAACTGGTCCAAGAAGCGGTCCGTCGGATTCAGGACACCGGTGCCGTCATCCGCACCCAGGCGCCGCTCATCCGCACCATCAACGACGATGCGGACCAGTGGGCGCAGATGTGGCGGACCCAGCACAAGCTCGGAATGATTCCGTACTACCTGTTCGTCGAGCGCGACACCGGACCGCAGGACTACTTCTCGGTACCGCTGGTGCGGGCCTGGGAGATCTTCCGGGACGCGTTCAGCCGGGTATCGGGACTGTGCCGCACGGTCCGCGGGCCGTCGATGTCGGCGACGCCGGGCAAGGTCGCCGTGGACGGCGTGACGGACATCAACGGGGAAAAGGTGTTCGTGCTGCGGATGCTTCAAGCCCGGGATCCTGAGATCGTGGGCCGTCCGTTCTTCGCCAAATATGACGAGAACGCGGTCTGGCTCGACGATCTGAAGCCGGCGTTCGCCGATAAGTTCCCCTTCCAGATCTGACGGAGGACCGCAGCGGCGCTCTCGGCGTCCGTTCGCCCTCTTGATCGTGCCCTGGCCGGGGACGTCCTGCACAGCCGGAGCGGCTCGAAGCCGCTCCGGCTGTGGCGTGTTCAGGCGATGTGGAGGCCGAAGCCGCCGGTTCCAGGGCGTTCCCTGCCGGATTTGAGCCGGCGATGCCGGTCGTAGTCGCCGCTGTCTTGGGGGCGGTAGGCGATCGGTGCGGTCTCGGTGAGGGTTTCGAGGCGGGTGCGGAGGCGGGTCACCGCTTCGGCGTAGCCGTTCTGGTCGAGTCTCACGGTGCCGGTGATCACGATGGGCGGTAGGACGTCCATGCCGGTATAGAAGAGGATGCCGTGGTGGATCGGGAAGAGCAGGTCTTCGATACTGCCGTTGATGCCCCGGTCGGACAGGTGCGGTTCGGCGGCGCCGGTGGTGACGACGGTCATCGCGCGTTTGCCTGTGAGTCGGCCGTCGCCGTAACGTTTCCAGGCGTGGGTGGCGCCGTAGCCGAATCCATTGGTGAAGACCCGGTCGATCCAGCCCTTCATGATGGCGGGCATGGTGAACCACCACAGGGGAAATTGGAGGATGAGGGTGTCGGCGGCCAGGAGCCGCTCTTGTTCGGCGGTGATGTCGGCGGATTGCGTGCCGCTTTCGTAGGCTTCGCCGGCGGCCGACATGAAGGTGCCGCCCTCGGTGGCGCCGAAGTCGTCGTAGTCGGCGGTGGCCTTCCATTTCATGGCGTAGAGGTCGCTGACGGTGGCGGTGTGGCCGAGGGCCTTGAGCGTCGTGGTCATCTCCTCGCGCAGCGCGGCGTTGAGCGAAGTCGTGGATGGATGGGCGTAGACGATGTGAGTGTGCATGGGGACCATGTTGGGGTCACCGCAGAGCAGCTGCCAGACACCTGTTCGACCTGAGGTTGTTCGACCCTAGGAATGACAGTCCTAGGCACCCGGCGGCAAAGGCGGTGATACTTGTCGATGGAGGTGGTCCGCATGGAATCGGATACGACGGGGATTCATCGGCTGGAGGACGTGGCCGATCTCGGCAAGTTCTTGCAGGCAAGACGAGCTCGCGTACATCCGTCCGATGTGGGCTTGCCGGGTGATTCGCGGCGTCGCGTGCCGGGGTTGCGGCGGGAGGAGCTGGCGCTGCTCGCCGGGGTGAGCGTGGACTATTACACGCGCCTGGAACAGGGGAGGGCGAAGCGGCCCTCCGATCAGGTGTTGGACGCGGTGGCGCGGGCGTTGCGGCTCGACTCGGCCACACGGGCGCATCTGCACCGCTTGGCGGGCTATGCGCGGATCGAACCGGGTCATCCGTGCGCCGAGGTGCGTCCGGAGCTGCGGACGATGCTCCGGTCGATCGATCAGTTTCCGGCCATGCTGCAGAATCACCGGATGGATGTACTGGTGGCGAACGGGATGGCGCGAGCGTTGTACGAACCGCTCGGTTGGGACGTGGGCCGGCATCCGAACGTGGCCCGGTTGCTGTTCGACGAGGATTCGCCTCCATTCTTTCCGGATTGGTCGGTGTGCGCGGCGGATACGGTGGCGCAGTTGCGGAAGGTCGCGGCGCTGTTCTCGGAGGACGAGGAGCTGGCGACGTTGATCGGTGAGCTGTCGATGCGGCATCGGGACTTCGCGGGGCTGTGGGCTCGGGCGGAGGTGCGCGACTGCAATGTCGAGACGCTCCGGTTCGACCATCCGATCGTGGGGCCGTTGACGCTGCACAAGGAGCAGTTCCGGGTGGCCGACGGGAGTGGTCAGCTGCTGGTGACGCTGTCGGCCTCGCCGGGGACCGACGACCATGACAAGCTGCGGCTGTTGAGGTCGGGCTGCTCGGCCTGATCTCGGCAGCGTCACTCGGCGGTGGCGCTCGGCGGTGGCGGCGAGCTCGTCGAGGAGTTTCCTCCGGACCCGTGAGGAGGACGCGGCTCTGATGCCCTGTTCTCGGCCGGTCGTGACGAACGCGGCGAGGGCCGTTCCGGGGCGGTCCGCGCCTTGGTCGGCTGCCGGGCCGCCGACGCTGGTGTCGATGATCGTCCCGAGATGCGGCAAGGA
>NZ_DAHVQP010000074.1:0-53636 GCF_027317685.1 Saccharomonospora sp. | reverse complement strand
TTGGTGTTGTCGAGAATCCAGATGTAGGTGGCGATGCCGGTGTTGAAGAACATGTTGGTCGGCAAGGCAACGATCGCGTCGACCAGGTCGTTTTCCAGCAGCCATTTACGGATGTTGGAGGGGCCGGACTCGGCGGCGCCGTTGAAGAGCGGCGAGCCGTTCATCACGATCCCGGCCCGGCCGCCGCCATCCTCCGGGGCCCGCATCTTGTGAACCAGGTGGAGCAGGAAGAGCATCTGCCCGTCCGAGGTCGACGGGAGACCGGGGGCGAACCTGCCGTAAGGACCGGCCTGCTCCTTCTCCGCCTTGACTGCCTTGGCGTACTGCTTCCAGTCGACGCCATACGGCGGGTTGGACATGCAGTAGTCGAACTGGCGGCCCTTGAAGGCGTCGTCGGTCAGCGTGTTGCCGAAGGCGATGTTGGTCGCGTCGTGCCCCTTGGCCAGCAGGTCGGATTTGCAGATCGCGTACGACTGCGGGTTGTACTCCTGGCCGAACAGGCTCAGCTTCGCGTCGGGGTTCTGGGCGAGCAGGTGTTCTTCGGCCAGGGCGAGCATGCCGCCGGTGCCCGCGGTCGGGTCGTACAGCGTGCGAACGATGCCCGCCTCGTTCAGGTCGACGTCCTTCTCGGCGAACAGCAGGTCCACCAGCAGCCGGACCGCATCGCGCGGGGTGTAGTGGTCGCCGGAGGTCTCGTTCGCGGCCTCGTTGAACTTGCGGATGATGTACTCGAACGCATCACCCATGTCGGCGTTGGAGACGACGTCCGGATGCAGGTCGACGCCCTTGAACGACGTGACGATCTCGCGCAGCAGCCCCGCCTTCTCCAGGGCGAGGATTTCCTTTTTGAAGTCGAAGTACTCGAACACGTCGACATCGGGTGAGAACCGGTCGATGTAGTCGGCGAGGTTGTCCGCCAGCCCGTCGGCATCGGCCAGCAGGTTGGCGAAGGAGTAGTTCGAAGTGTTGTAGAACGGCCTGCCGGTGGCCTTCTTGACCTCGACCCTGAGCCGGTTCGGGTTGTCGTACTTCGCCGCCAGCTCGCGCACCGTCTCCCGGTCGGGTTCAAGGATGCAGTCGAGACGGCGCAGGATCGTGAACGGGAGGATCACGTTGCCGTACTGGTTGGGGCGGTAGGGACCCCGAAGCTGGTCGGCGATCGACCAGATGAAGCTACCGAGCGTGCTCACAAGGCTCCTTACGAGGCTCACTCGACGATGGTTGTCGGACGCCCAGCGCGAGCGGGATTGGGCCGATCTACTGGGGTGTCATCGTCGCGAGAGTGTCGGCTGTTAACCGAAGGGTTGCTGGTTCGCCTCCCCCGCATGCGGGGATGGTCTTCACAACGGCCGGACGACAAACGGGCCTCGCCTCGTGAGGGGGCGAAGCCCGTCTGCCTGCGCGTCTCAGATGTCGAACTCGCCGTTCTTCGCGCCAGCGATGAAAGCCTTCCACTCACTGTCGGTGTAGGCGACGGTCCCGGCGTCGGGCCGCTTGGAGTTACGGACTTCCACCCCGTCCGGCGTGCGGCGGAACTCCACACAGTTGTCGGTGTTCGCGCTGAAGCTCGACTTGAACCAGCCGTCCTCGGTTTCAGGTACCGTCATTCTGTCGTCTCCTTGCCGTTGATGGCATCGGCGATGAGCTGCACGGACTCGGCGGGACTCATCGCCGACCGGCACAGGGTATCGACCGCATCCCGGTAGCCGACCACCGTCTTTTCAGACCGCTGAAAGCAGAGGCTCCCCGCTCTCACGATCGGGGATGGCCTCGGAAAAAGAGGCTGCGAGCCAAGCCAACCCGCACCATCACCGCAGGTGCGGGCCAGCTTGCAAAGACGGCTTCAGATGTCGAACTCGCCGTTCTTCACGCCCGCGATAAACGCCTTCCACTCACTGTCGGTATAGGCGACAGTCCCGGCATCGGGCCGCTTCGAGTTACGGACCTCCACCCCGTCCGGCGTGCGGCGGAACTCCACACAGTTGGTTTGCCCGCCACTGAACGACGATTTGCGCCAGGCGTCGTCGTGCTTGTGCTGTCCGCTCACGGTTGCGTCTCCTTCTGTTCGAGGGCATCGGCGATGAGTTGCATGGATTCGGCCGGGCTCATCGCCGACCGGCACAGGGTATCGAACGCTTCCCGGTAGCCGGCCACCGTCTTTTCAGACCGCTGAAAGCAGAGGCTCCCCGCTCTCACGATCGGGGATGGCCTCGGAAAAAGAGGCTACGAGCCAAGCCAACCCGCACCATCACCGCAGGTGCGGGCCAGCTTGCAAAGACGGCTTCAGATGTCGAACTCGCCGTTCTTCACGCCAGCGATAAACGCCTTCCACTCACTGTCGGTATAGGCGACAGTCCCGGCATCGGGCCGCTTGGAGTTGCGCACTTCTATGCCGCCCTCGACACGGCGAACCTCCACGCAATTCGTTGTCTGCGTGCTGAATGACGACTTCCACCATTCGCCGCCCTCGTGATGTACCGTCATGATGTCGTCTCCATTTCCTGGCTAGCATCGGCGATGAGCTTGGTTGAGTCCGCTGGGCTCAGCGCCACTTCCCGGACCTTATCGATAGCGACCCGGTAGGCGTCTACGTCGGCTTTCTCACCGAGGAACAGGCCAGAGCGCCGCGTCTCCAGGTGCACAATCGGCGGGGCCGCTGTGAACTCCAGCAGAGAAAACGCGCCTTCCAGACCCGGATGCCATCCACTGACAGCCGGGATGATGCGCACAGTGACATGAGGTAGATCCGCCAACTCCAGGATGAATCGCAGTTGCTCCCGCATCGCCGTGGCGTCCACGATCCGCTGATACAACGCTGACTCACCAATGTAAGCAGTCAACCGTGATGGGTTCCCAGCACGTAACGCCTCACGCCTGCCGAGCCGCACCGCTGAGCGCATCTCGACCTCATGTGAGGGCAATCCTGCTGTCGTCATCATGGCCCTCACGTACTCCGAGGTTTGAAGCAACCCGGGTATGAGTAGCGGCGATACGTCGATGATGTGGCTCGCGGTGCGCTCGAAATCCAACAGCGCCGCGAGCTGACGATCAAGCTCGGGCATGCCCACGGACAGCCAGTGCGAACCGCCTGTGTCCCGTGATAGGTCGAGGATGGATTCCTGTGCCTGCCCGTGCACACCGAGCGCGGTGAGGATGCTCGCGACATCCTCCGGGCGCGGCGGACGCTCACCGGATTCAATCCGCGAGAGTACGGAGTGAGACATCTCCAGACGTCGCGCGAGTTCACGTAACCCGAGTCCCGCTCGCTCACGCGCCTGGCGGAGTTCCGCGCCTAGTGCACGCGCTTTCGGTGTGGTGCTGACCATGCACCACAGCATAGATCGCGCCGCAAACGGAGTCACCCATACCCCAATCGGAGTATTGCACCAGTGGTGCACACCGTGGGAATTTGGTTCGCACCACTGGTTCTGTGATCCGAAGCTTATGCGGAATGGAGGCTCCCATGCAGCGATATCTGTGGCAGCAGGCCGACGGACGGCGGCACGCCTACGACACCGACGCCGAGCGACCTGCGGTCGGGCAGCCGCTCACCACCTTGTGCGGGGCGACCGTGACGCCCCGGACTCAGGACATGGCGCCGGGAATGTGGTTCGACCAGACCTGCTGGCGCTGCGACCGCGAGTGGCGGGTACGCGAGGGTTTCCCGCCGGAGGAGATCCCGGCCCTCGCCACTGAAACGGAGGACGCACGGTGATCGAGTCGGACCGGCGCCTGTTGGCGCGTCTACGCCGGGTGAACGGCGGCCTCGGGGAAGTCGCGCTCGCGCTCATGGCCACCCAGAACGGCGGCGAACTCCCCGCACGGGGTTTGCGTGAGGTGGGCGAGGCGTTGTGCACACTCGGCACCGACATGCTCGCCCGCGCCGACGAGATCAACCCGCAACCCGCGCTCACGGGAGGCCGCGAAACTCCCCACGCCCTCCTCACCCGCAGCCAATGGCACACCCTCGCCGACACTCTCGCCGACATGTGTCGCGCGATGGACGGCATGCGGGAGGACCTCCACGACCGCGCCGCCGGAATCCTCGAAGCCGCCCGCCCCGCCGAATGGGCGCCGGTTGTCGAGGACGGCCCCGCCCGCGAGCTGTGGTGCCACGCCTACGAAGTCATCGGAGCCCTCGCCCACCTCGCGGACGCCGCACCCCACGACACCCGCCACCTCCAGGCCGTCGGCCGCCACGTCGCCGAACTCGCGCACCACCTACTCACCCATCAGGACACCGTCGATGTATGACGCGCCCACCGCCGTACTCCACCCCGAGTGCGACGACCCGCCCACCACACAGTTCTGGGCGCTGGACAGCCACGAACCCACCACCGAAACCATCCCCGCCGTGATAGATGCCCAGCCGACCACCGGAATCCACTTCGGACACCTACCGGCATGGCCGACCGTCGATCCCGACGAGACCACCGCCGAGGCACGCCACGCGCTGCGCCGCGCCCACTCCACCGACCTACCCACACTCCAACGCCTGCTACACGGACTACAGCAGCTCGTGCCGTAGCTCTCCGGCCCGATCCTCGGGGGTGGCAGCTCACATGGTGGTTTGCCAATTCACGGCTGCCGGTTGCTCGCCCTCTGTGGTCAGGTACTCGACCACGGCTGCTTCCACTGTTGAGAATGGGATTTCCGCGTTGGCCGGGAACTCAGTGTCGGCCGAGACGTAGTAGTAGATCACTGGAGAGGAATTGGAGGGGGTCGGATTCTCGCTGTAAACGCCGTTGGGTGGGGTGCCCTCCCCGGAGTAGTGCAATACGCCCTTGTCTCCATCGATTCCGACAGAGAGTTCGGACTTCCACGGGTCATCGGCCACGACCACAGTGAGGAGCACGGGACGGCCGTCCGGGTAGGCGTCCCTGACGGCGCGGAGCAGCGTACGAACCTCGTCGGGCGTGTTCACGGTGACGGGATTGTCGGCGTGTTCGACCAGGTAGTGAACGTTCAGTCCTTGCGCCACGGCGGCCTTCTTCCTCCCTGGTAGGTCTTGGCGAAGCCGTTCGGTCCGTACACGGTCAGTGTGCCCCCTTCGGGGAGCAGTACGGGAACCAGCTCGTCGCGAAGCTGCTCGATCCGCTCCGACAGGAGTGAGCCGGGGGGGGGAAACAGGCTCCGGCTGCCGCGCAGGACCGGATTTCACAGCCGGTGGCAGGCCTTCCGTAATCCCTCCGGTAAGGCTGTTCACATAGCCCTGTATGCCACCTTCCGCCTCGACCAGTACGCCAGAAGCGCCGTCTATTCCAGTGCCGGCGTGGGCCAACAGCCCGAGAGCCTGCTCGGCCTCGGGTGCGCGGGAACCTTCAAAGGAGCGCGTGAGGTACTGGTTCGCCTCACCCAGGTAGTCACCAGCCTGCCCGAGCGCACGCCGAGCATTGCTGATCTGGCCGAGTGCCGCGCGTATCCGCGCGATGACGTCACCGAGCGCAAACACATGCACCCCTTCTTAGACCGCCTCGCGGCGACAGTAGGTGCGAACACTGACAACCACGTAACCGTGCGGGAATCCGCCGCACCGTGGACGTGCGGCGTGAGCCTGCGCGCGTGCGGCTTGCACTCGGCCTTCTTGCAGTCGTGCTTGCCTTCCGCCTTGCCTGTGACGAAAGGCTTGTCACTACAGCGAATCCGGCAACGCGGTAGCTCCCCATACAAGGTTTCGAGCAGGCGCGCGTTGCTGGCTCTGTCCGTGCCGTTGATCGTCTCGGCTGGGTAGAGCTCGCTGCCGGTCACCGCGTCGATCGACGCCCCCAGTCGATTGAGCCATGGCCGCAGCATCCAACCAGCTCAGCGGGGACATCAACGCGCTGTCCATGGACAAAACCATGGACGACCGATCACTCTCGATCTTGCAACCAACGAAAACGTCTGGTAAGAGGTGGGCCGGGCGGGACTCGAACCCGCGGCCAAGGGATTATGAGTCCCCTGCTCTAACCTACTGAGCTACCGGCCCAAGACTGGATTCGGTCGACCTCAAGGCCCCACATCCAACCCAGCAGACCGCACTATATCGCGTGCGCCCACGGTCGTTCGCAGTGCTCCGCACTCTTTTTCAACCCGATCGGGTGAGCCCACGCTACCGGGCTCAGCCGGCCTGCGGGAGCCAGTGGACTCGGCCCCCTGCGTGCCGCCCGGCCGATGAAAGCATGCGGTGTCCGCGCTCCATTCGGGACTCGGACCGGCCTGACACCCCACCGAGGGCACGGAAAACCCGGGTCACGGCCGCTTCAGCGATGAGCTCCCCCACGAAGACACAGAGGTCATCGACCGGCCCCTGCGGCGAGTCCGTCGATCACCTCTCGGCACGCCTGTTCACAGCGGCGGCACGCCTCCGCGCACACGCGGCAGTGCTCGTGATGCGAGGCATGCTGCTCGCACTCGTCGGCGCACGACCGGCACACGGTCGCGCACGCCTCCAGCACGGCGCGGGTCAGCTCGACATCGTTGGTGTGCCGTGACAACACGCGCGCCGTCGTCTCGCACACGTCCGCGCAGTCGGTGTTGATCCTGATGCATTTCCGCAACGACGGAAGCACGTCGTCGGGCTCGGCCAGGCACGCGTCCGCACAGGCCGTGCACGCCTGGGCACAGGCCACACACTCCTCGATGCACCGCCTGAGCACGTCCCGGTCGATGCCACCGAAGTCGGCGGGGTGGGTGCGCAGCATCTCCGCAACGGACATGGCCGTCTCCCTTCAACTCGCGTTCTTTGACCCCCGCAGGGTTCACCGGTGCCGAGACGACCAATCCAGCCCGCTTCCGAAAGCCCAAAAACACGCAGGTCACCGAAGCACCCCAATTGAGTCGTTCGACCCTGTGCCCACCGGTGGCCGGGACGGACACTGCAACCAAGTACACGTCACACTCACCGGTCCTGATGCAGGAGGACGACATGACGAACACAGGCGACCCACTCGCCCGAGCACAGAACACAGCACACGAATGGCTGACCACGGTCGGCGAAGCCCTGGGCACCCAGGACCGCCGATACACCTACCGAGTGTTGCGAGCCTGGCTACACACGATCCGTGACCGACTCACCGTGGAATCGGCTGCCCACTTCGCCGCGCAGCTTCCCGAGATGTGGCGCGGCACGTTCTACGACGGCTGGGTGCCGAGCAAGGTGCCCCTGCGTCACAGCGCCGAGTACTACATCGACCGCATCGCGGACACGGCCACCATCCGCCGCACCGATGTGCGATCCGCCATGCGACGAGTGTCCGATGGGATGCGGAGGTTGCTGTCCCCTGGTTCACTCGAACGCGCGCTGGACCACCTGCCGCGAGACCTGCAGGAGATATTCACGCCCACCACTCAAGAGGCGACCACGCAAAGCGGAACAGACGGCGACGCCACGGAACTGTGGGAGCTTCGCCGCAAGGTCGAGTTCCTGGTCGATGCGGTGTCGGATCTCAACAGGCAGCTGATGGACCGCCCATCCTCCGGTCCCCGCACCGACCGCGACCCGGAAGCCATCACCGCGGCCGAGGACATGCTGCTGCCCCGGCAGGGAATCTCCTGACCGTCCCCACGGTCGGCCGACAATAGCCGATGGGTTGATCACGCTTTGCCGCCCGGCCGATACGGGTAGCTCCTGTGGCTCGTTAACGTGATCAACACACTGTGTTGGTCAGTTGACGCCCAGGAGTTACCGCGATGTTCCACGAGGTCGCCGAGACCGTCCCCGGAGGACGCACGACCGTCGTCCCCACGCAGGCGACCACAGCGCTCGACGTCGACGGCGTGCCCGACGTCTCCGCGGAGCTGTACCGCGCGGTGCTCGACGCCGCCAACGCCGCGCCCCCGTGGTTCCAGCACTTCGCGGTCTTCTTCACCGAGGCCGGCGTGGTGGTGCTCGGCCTGCTGCTGATGTTCGGGTGGTGGCGGGCCCGAGGAGAACCCGGGCACGCCATGGCATCGGCGTTGCTCGCTCCCGTGGCCACGCTGTTCGCCTACGGAACCAGCGAGATCGCCAAACTACTGATCGAGCAGGACCGTCCGTGCCGGGCGGTGCCGGGCTCCGCCCCGTTGACCGAGTGTCCTGCCGTCGGTGACTGGTCGTTCCCGAGCAACCACTCGACCATCGCCGGGGGCGCGGCGATGGCCGTGTTCGTGTGTCGACGTGGCCGTATCGGGGTCACCGCTTTGATCCTGGGCGCGCTCGTGGCACTTTCCCGCGTCGTCGTGGGTGTGCACTATCCGCACGACGCGCTCGTCGGCTTCGGTCTCGGCGTGGTGGTCGTCTGGGCGGCGTTGTCGTTGGTGGCGCAGCGCCTCACACCGCTGGTCGAACGTTTCCGACCCCATCCGACCTTCGGTGTGCTGCTCGGCTCCGGCCCCGCTACCGCCCCGGAACGGTCACTGCCGGAGGGCGGTGCGGACAGCGAGAACGCCGAGGACGACGCGGATGACGAGATCTTCGAACGGTCACTCCCGGACCCGGACTTCCAGCGGGCGCTTTCCGAGGACGAGACGACGAGTGTCCTGCCCGCCACGCGGCCGACGATCGACAGCGCGCCCACGAGGCTTCTCCCCCGCACCCCGCACTGGCCGCCGGAGCTCACCGACCACGATCGGTGGCCGCAACCCTCGCACCGACCGCAGTCCCCTCGGCGTCGCTGAAGCGGAAAGCCGGCCGTCACTCCGGTTCCGGCTCTGCCTTCCGGTTCTTCCGTTCTCGTTCCAACAGCATCCGGGCGCGGGGTGGCAGGAGTTCCTCCTCGGGGATGTCCTTCCTCAGCGCCTTGATCGTGCAATACATCATCGCGAACGCGACGAAGAAGAACGGCAGCCCGATCACGGTGATGACCTGTTCCAGCGCCTGCAACGCCTCCTGACCGGTGGCGGCGATCAGCGTGGCGGCGACCGTTCCACCCAGCACCGCCCAGAACACCCGCTGCCGCACCGGAGGGTTGGTCGTGTTGCCCGAGGTCAGCATGTCCACCACGAGTGAGGCCGAGTCGGCCGACGTGGTGAAGAAGATGATCACCACGAGCACCGAGAACCCCATCATGAATTCGGAGGCCGGGAAGTGCTCCAGGAAGGTGAACAACGCGGCGGCCGTGTCGCCTTCCTGCACCACCGGGCCGATCAGTGAGCCGGGTTCGTTCCATTCGATGTTGATGGACGACATCCCGAAGATGCTGAACCAGACGACGGAGAACGCCACCGGCGCGCCCAGCACACCGAGCACGAACTCGCGGATCGTGCGGCCTTTGGAGATGCGGGCGACGAAGATGCCAACGAACGGCGCCCAGGTGATCGTCCACGCCCAGTAGAACACCGTCCAAGTGCCCTGCCAGCCCCAGTCCCCGGCGGGCAGTGCGTCGTTCCAGAACGACAACGGCACCAGCATGCTCAGGTAGGTGCCGGTGCTTTCGATCACGCCACGCAGCAGGAACACCGTCGAGCCCGTGAAGAGGATGAACAACAGCAGTCCGACGGCCATCCCGATGTTGATGTTGGACAGCCATTTGATGCCCTTGTCCAGACCGGTCGCCACGGAGATCGTCGCGAAGGTGGTCACCACCGCGATGATCAGGATCTGAACCAGCCCGCTGACCTCCACACCGAACAACTCGTTCAGGCCACTGTTGATCTGTAGCGTGCCGAGGCCGATGGAGACGGCGACGCCGAACAACGTGCCGATCACGGCCACCGTGTCGATGATCCGACCCAGCGGGCCGTTGATCTTCTCGCCGAGGATCGGGTGGAAGATGGAGCTCACGCGAAACGGCAGACCGCGCTTGTAGGCGAAATAGGCGAAGGCCAACGCGGGCAACAAGAAGATCGACCACGTGTGAAGGCCGAAGTGGTAGAGCGCGAAGCCGATCGCTTCGTTGGCCGCGTTCTCACTCAAAGGCGCTGTCGCGCCCGGCCCCACGGGTATCTCGCCGAGTTGTTCGGCGAAGTCCTGGGAGCTGCCCATGTCCCCCGCCAGGGCGTCCACCTGGTCGTGCGCACCGCTGAAGGGCGGGTTCGCGAAGTGGTTGATGGGTTCGGCCACACCCCAGAACATCAGGATCGAACCGATGCCCGCGGCGAACAGCATCCCGAACCAACTCACGTTGCTGTATTCGGGCCGCGAGTCCTTGTCACCGAGCCGGACGTTGCCGTACCGGCTGCACGCGATCCACAGCAGGAAGACCAAAAAGGAGGTCACACCGAGGATGTAGAGCCAACCGAGGTTCGTCTTCACGGCGTTCGAAACGGCCCGGAAGACACTGTCCACTTCCTCCGTGAACAGGATGGAGCCCACGACGAACATCAAGACCAGCAACGCCGCGCTGAAGAAGATCGCCGGGTTCGTCTTCAGTCCGAGCACCCGTTCCAGCTTCTTCAGCATGCTGATGATCTCCCTCCGTACCGGCTCCGTGAGCTGTCGGCGACCGGAAAGTACGTCGGAGCGCGCACAGTCACAGAGCCCGGGCGGAGAATTAGCCGTAAGCGACGCGCGGGAAACCTGCACGTCGAGTGGTGCGCCGTCTATTCGGCCAGAGCCTCGGTGACATCGTCAGCCGGCCGGGCACTGTCGTTACCCGACGAAGCGAACCCGCCGACGACAGCCATCGCGGACCAGTCGGGTGATGCTCCGGCGATCGTGGAGCGGCACTACCGCCGCAAGCGGGTGGTCGATCAGGCCGACATCGCAGCTCTGGAGCACATCCTGCCGGAGCCTGAGGCCGGCCCGTGGTCGCGTCATTTTTACGACAAAACTACGACAAGGCGCGAGCCAGAGCCCGAGAGACAAAAAGGCCCAGGTCTTTCGACCTGGGCGGTTGCTCCCCCGGCTGGACTCGAACCAGCAACCCTTCGGTTAACAGCCGAATGCTCTGCCAATTGAGCTACGAGGGACTGCTTCGTCCTGCCGGATCCCTCCGGCCTGACAGTTAGTAACTGTAGCGCACCCTCGATCAGCCCCTCACACCACCCCCCTACCTTCCTTCCCGGAGTCGCGCGCGGCGTGGTGGGTGAGCCTGCGAGACAATGACAGGGCGCGACAGGACGCGATCGGACGTGCAGTCCCGTATCTCATGGAGGCCGAGTTGAAGATGTTCCTGTTGGGTGCCGCAGCGGGTTACGTTCTCGGTGCCCGTGCGGGACACACCCGCTACGAACAGATCGTGCGCACTTACCGCAAGATCGCCGACCATCCCGCGGTACAGGGCGCGGCCGGTGTGGTGCGCGCCAAGCTCGGCGAAAAGCTCGGCGAGCGGCTGCCGTTCACCCACCGCCCCACCGTGGCTCACGGCCCCGACGGTCAGGTCACCTCGGGCTCAAGGCGGTCCGGGCTGTCGTAGCGCGTCACGCGGGAGTGCGGGCCACCACGAAGATCCTCCGGAACGGGAACCAGGTGGTGCCGTCGGCCCTGGGCGGGTAGGCCTCGCGCAGCAACGGTGCCAACTCGTGGCGGAACGCCTCCCAGTCGTCGGGGGCGAGCGCGGCCGCGATCGGCCGCAGCGCCGTCCCGGTGATCCAGTTCAGCACCGCGTCCTCTCCCGTCAGCCGCTGCACGTACGTGGTCTCCCACGCGTCCACCGCGCAGCCGAGACCGGCGAACAGCTCCGCGTAGTCCGACGGCTCGTGCACGGCTTCGGCCCCGCGCAGCCGAACGTCCCGCAGAAGCTCGGACCACGGCTCGCTTCCCACCAACGAACGCACCAGCCGGTGCGAGGGCGCGTTCATGTTGCCAGGCACCTGCACGGCCAGCCACGCCCCCGGCGGCAACTGTTCCACCCAGCGGCGCAGCAGTGCCGCGTGCCCCGGAACCCACTGAAGCACGGCGTTGCTCACCAGCACGTCGGTGTCCGGCTCGGGCCGCCAGTCGGTTATGTCGAGCAGTCGGGCGTCCACGCCGTTCTCCCGGGCGGCGGAGACCATCTCGGGTGAGCTGTCGAACGCCTCCACCGTCGCACCGGGCCACTGACGTGCCAGTTCCTTGGTGAGCGTGCCGGGTCCGCAGCCGGCGTCCACCACTCGACGAGGCCGTTCGGCACCGATGCGGGCGACGAGTTCATGAAAGGGCCGCGACCGCAGCTCGTCGTAGTTCGAATACGCTCGCGGGTCCCACACTGTCGGCCTCCTCGCCTCGTCACGGATCGCCGACAAGACAGTACTGCAGCTCAGGCGACCGTGGCGAGGATCAAGGCCCCGAGCGACCCGCGGTGAACGTCGCGGCGGCCTCACGCGCGATGTCGCGCACGACGTCGGGCTCGGTGCCCGGGTCGGGCCGCACCTGCAACACGACACCGTCGGCGCCGGGCAGCTTGCGCACCACGAACCACGCCCCGCCGCCGGGCAGCTCCTTGCGATACCGGGAGCGGATCGAGCTCTCCACGCGCTGCCGCACGAGATACGGGACCTTGCCCGGTTTCGGCAGCACATGCCGCGTCGGCGGCAGGTCACGCAACACCACGGCGTCGCCCGCCCGCTCGGTCACCTCCGCCTCGGTCACCGTCAGGGCGTCGCCCTTCCACACTGCTTTGCTGATCACATCCCAGCCGATCCGGCGCACACTCTCCCCGTCGGGCACCCAGAGCCCAAGCGCGGTGACCGCGACATGTCCTCCGGTGCCCGTGGCCGCGGTGGCGAACACGTGCTCCTCGTCCGCGAGCTTCGCTCGCACCACGTCGGGCACGTCCTGGCCGAAGATCTTGCGCCATATGCTCACGTGATCAGTCCCATCGGTTCGCCGCCTGCTCCCGCAACGCGATGCGGTACTGCTCCAGTGCCACGAGATCACCGAAGAGCGCACGATACTCCTCGGCCGCGTCCGCCGGGGACAACCGCTGCAAGCGTGATTTGAGTTCACCGATCTGCCTGCCGACGAGGTTCTCCTGCACGGCGGCGAGCACGCTCGACACGTACCGGGCGTCGGCCTCTTTCGGGGATCTCAACGGTTCCACCGCCAGTTCCGACAGTAGCGACGCGACCGTGCGGTCCTCCACGTACGAGGAGGCCGCCTCGATCAACGCGGGACCGGCGAGTCCGCTGCTCGTGCCGCCAGCCTTCAGGATCGCGCGGTGCACCCCCACGTACGCGGGGTGGACGAACGCGTCCTCCGGCAGTGCGTCGTACTCCGGACCGGCGAGCGCGGGCTCCTGCAGAGCCGCCTTCAACGCCTCTCGCTGTGCCTCCAGGTCCGGATTCCTCGGGTCGGGACGCTCCAGCTGTCCTCCCGCGCCGTTCGCACCGCGGTTACCGGCCGCGCCACCGTTACGGGAGGCGGCACGCCGGGGACCGTTGGCCTTCGCCGGCGCGTCGGCGGTCTCCCGCACACGCCGCACCACCATGGCCTCGTCCTGCCAACCGACCCACCACGCCAGTTTGGTGGCGTAGCCGTCGCGTTTGGCCCGGTCCTTGATCTGCGCGACCAGCGGCACGGTCCGCTGCAACGCCGCCACCTGGCCGTCCACCGAATCGAGGTCGTAGGAGGCGAGCAGGCTTTTGATGGCGAACTCGAACAGCGGAATGCGGCGGGCCACCAAATCGCGCACGGCCGCGTCACCCTTGGCCAGCCGCAGCTCACACGGGTCCATCCCGTCCGGGGCGATCGCGATGTAGGTCTGGCCCGCGAACGTCTGGTCGCCCCCGAACGCCTTGAGCGCGGCCTTCTGACCCGCCTCGTCGCCGTCGAAGGTGAAGATCACCTCTCCGCGGAAGGCGTCGTCGTCCATCATGAGCTGCCGCAGCACACGCATGTGGTCCTCGCCGAACGCCGTGCCGGACGACGCCACCGCCGTCGGCACCCCGGCGGCGTGCATGGCCATCACGTCGGTGTACCCCTCGACGACCACCACCTGGTGCCGTCGCGCGATCTCGCGTTTGGCCTGGTCGAGTCCGAACAACACCTGCGACTTCTTATAGATGGGGCTCTCGCTGGTGTTGAGGTATTTGGCCTGGATCGGGTCGTCGTCGAACAACCGGCGCGCGCCAAAACCGACGACGTCACCGCCCCGGTCCTTGATCGGCCACACGAGCCTGCGGTGGAACCGGTCGATCGGTCCCCGCCTGCCTTCCTTCGACAACTGGGCCTTGTAGAGTTCGGACAGTTCGAAACCGCTGCGCAACAGGTGTTTCGTGAGCCGATCCCATCCGGCCGGGGCGAACCCGCAGCCGAATTTCGTCCATGTCTCCCGGTCGAACCCGCGTTCGGAGAGGAACGTGCGCGCGGCCTCGGCCTCCGGAGTGTCGAGCTGCTCGGCGTAGAACGCCTGAGCGGCTTTGTGCGCTTCGACCAACCGGAGACGGGTGCCACGGTCACGGCGAACGCTGCTGCCGCCTCCCTCGTAGGTCAACCGCAGCCCGATGCGGTCGGCGAGCCGCTCCACGGACTCGACGAAACCGAGGTGTTCGATCTGCATGACGAACTTGATGACGTCGCCGCCCTCACCACAGCCGAAGCAGTGGAAGGTGCCGTGCGTGGGCCGCACGTTGAACGACGGCGTCTTCTCCTCGTGGAAGGGGCACAGGCCCTTCAGAGCTCCGCCCCCAGCACGCCGCAACGCCACATACTCGCCGACGACCTCGTCGATCCGATTGCGTTCACGCACCTGCGCGATGTCGCTTTCCCGGATCCGTCCCGCCACTCGCCCACTGTAGAACACCGGGAAACGTGACTTCGCCAGCGTGGCCCATACTCGGGCCGTGCCGCCCGACGACAGCGTGACGAAACGCACCGACGAGTTCTCCGCCGTCCGGACACACCTGCTCGCGGTGGCCTACCGGCTCACCGGCTCACTGGCCGACGCAGAAGACGCCGTGCAGGAGACGTGGCTACGCCTGGCCGGGTTGACCGAGACCAGGCGCGAGGACATCCGAGACCTCCGGGCGTGGTGCACCACAGTGGTGGGGCGCGTCTGCCTGGACCGACTGCGGTCGGCGGCCGCACGCCGGGAACGGTATGTGGGTACCTGGCTGCCGGAACCGATCGTCGGTCCGCTGGACACCCGGGCGACCGACGACCCGATGGACGTCGTCGTGCGCGACGACGCGGTGCGGCTGGCGGCCATGGTCGTACTCGACGCGCTCCCCCCACGGCAGCGCGTGGCGTTCGTGCTGCACGACGCCTTCGATGTGCCGTTCGAGGAGATCGGCGAGATCCTGTCGTGCTCCGCCACCGCCGCGCGGCAACATGCCTCGCGCGCCAGGAGAACACTCGCCGAGGCCGACCCACCGCCTCGCGTCGACGCCGGTGAACAGCTGGAACTGCTCGAACGGTTCACCCAGGCGATGCTCTCCGGCGACATCGAGGCCATGGTCGCTCTGCTTCACCCGGAGGCGCGGCTCGTCGGCGACTCGAACGGCAAGGCCAAGACCGTCCGGCGGGTCGTCGTCGGCGCCGACAAGATCGCCCGGCTGCTCCTCGGCCTGCTGGCGAGCTACGGGCCGGATTTCGTACGCGCCGCCCGGCCCGTGCTCGTCAACGGCGATCCCGGCCTCCACCTGCCCGCCAAGTCCGGCGACGGCCGGTACCGCGACCTCGACGAGCATGTGCAGACCTTCGCCGTGCGCGACGGTCGGATCGTCGCGCTCTACGACATCGTCAACCCCGACAAGCTCACGCGCGTGCCTCGTTGACGTCGCCGGTCGTCGGCAGGGGCACGGCACACGCCTCACCCGAGGTGAACCCCTGGTCGGTGATGCCCAACGCGCTGTTGGTGCGACTCCGGGCGTTCTCCAGGCCAATCAGGTACGTAAGCTCGACGACACCGGCACGGCCGAACTCTCTTTCCAACTCGGCCATCTGCTCGTCGGTGACGGACACGGGCGTCTCCGTCATCGCGTCGGCATAGGCGATAGCGAGCCGCTCCTGACGAGTGAACAGGGACGACTCGGCATAGTCGTCGATGTGCTTCAGCCGTTCGATGTCGAGCCCCCTGTGCTTCTGCAGCATCGTGCCGAAGTCGATGCACCACGAGCAGTTCATCCGCACCGCCACGCGGTAGACGGCGAGGTCGGCGACGCTGGGCGGCAGGACCCGGGTGGCGCGCTCCGCCATCAGCTCGTGCAGGCCCGACGCCAGCAGTATCCGCGGATGGTGGGCGCTCACCGCGAACGGTTCGGGAACCGCACCGTAACGACGGCGGGTGACCCGGTAGAGCAAACGCGTCAGATGTCCGGCCCGTTCCATGGGAACAGCGGGTATGCGGGGCATGGGAGCCCTCCCTTCGGTTGCGGTAATCGCGGTCACCGAGGGGACGGGGCGGCCTACCGGAATGTGACACCGGAAGACTTCGAAAGCGCGTGCACGTCCCACACCCACACGTCCTGAACCGGGCGGCCGGGATCCCTCAGCAGGGCCGTGACCGTCGCCCGCAACTCGTGCTGATGGCGGGTGCCCAGTGGCAGGACCAACACGTCCGCTTCCCAATAACGCAGGTCGCTTCGTGCGACGAGACGGTCGTAGTCGGTGACCTCGTAGACTTTTCCTTCCGTGGCGACGTGTTCCAGGATAAGAGAGGTCCGAGTGCGCGGCGCGCCGTAGATTCCCTCGCCCTCCTCGTCCGGGCCGACGAAGTAGCCCTCCACCAAGGGGAAGCCCATGCCCGCCTCCATCTGCCAGTGCAGGGCGTCGGCGTTACCGACGTGAGGCGGTGGCACAGGCACCACCGAGCCGTCCCGCACATAGGCACGCCAGGTGCCGTCGGTGAAGAACGCGGGTGCCGCGTTGCGTTCGGTGACCTCCAGCGGGGTGGGCACGATCGGCAACAACGCGACGACCAGCGCACTGCACCACGTGATCGTCGCGGCGTGGCGTTGTTCGGGTCGCGCCCGTAGCCGCAACACCCGTTCGGTCGCCATCGCCAGCAGTATCCCGATCAGGGGCACACACCCCAGGGAGAAACGGGTCTCCAGTACCGACTCGAACAGCGGTCGATCGAACAACAACATCCACGGCCCGGGAATCGGGGTCCCCTCGCCGTCGACGATGACGAGGGCTCCCATCGATATCCAGGCCATCACGAACATGGTGACCGCGACGGCGCGGGCCGCGACCACCCGCCAGAGCGCGATCGTGACACCGAATATCACCAGAACCAGTGGCCAGCCGAAGAACGAGTTCTCCTCGGTACGGTTCATGGCCAGTCCGGAGGCGTTGTCCTCACCGTTCCCACCGCCCGCCAGGGAGTCGGTGGCGAACGCGGTGAAGGAGGCCGCGTCGTTGCCACGCATACCGTGTTCCAGGGCCGAGTAGCTCTGCGGCCCGAAGAACTGCCACCACAACGGCACCGCCGCGATCACCAAGGACACCGAGGCCCCGACGCCGAGGGCGAGGCCGAGGCGACGGGCCACCGCGAGCGTGTGCTCGGGAGCCATGAGGGCGTAGGTCACGGCGAACACCACCATCGTGGTCGCCATGACCATCAGCGGTTCCTTGCCGATGAAGATCTGCCAGGTCACCAGTAGTCCGAGGACGACGCCGCTGCGTACGGGCGGTGCCCCGCGCACGATCTTGAGCAGCCACAGCACGATGAACGGCATCACGAACAATGCCACCCAGTTCGGGTGAGCGTTGGCGTGGGAGATCATCGGCGGCGCGAACCCACAGAACGCCGCCCCGATCGCGGCACCCGTCCGAGAGGTCACGAGATGCCGGGACAACACCCAGTACCAGGCCGCGGCGGTCCCGGCGAGGCCGCCCGTGAGCACCAACGTGAAAGTGGCGGTGGGTCCGAAGAGGATGGTGACGGGGGTCAGTGGCACGGACAGGCCGTACATGGCCGTGTTCGCCGAGAGGTTCACCCCGGCCGGGTAGTTCTGCAACGTGGTGAACAACGGGTTCTCGAAGTTCAGCACGTTGTGTGCCGTGACGGCGTAGAACCACTCCCACAGGTTCTGGTCCTGACCACTGAACCTCAGGTAACCACCGTCCAGATCCGACCACAATGGACGATAGAGCAGAAGCGCCGCCAGGGCGAAGCCCAGCATGATCGCGGCGTCGGCCAGATATGGCAGCCGAGGTCGCCACCGGACCGTTTCCGCGACCTTTTCGACATCGGAGCGAGTACGGGTGGGCGTCAGTGTGGCCACGGTTCGGTCACCCGAGCCAGGAAATAGACCGCGCCGCTGGCCCGATGGCGCACGAGCAGGAGGAACGGGCGGTTCACTTCCACGGTGACAGGCGTGCCCGAAGGCGCCGACACCAACCGCATCATGGCAGCGGTGGCCGCGGCGCCTTCCAAGCCGCTCTCGTCGAGCCGCAGTACGGTCTGGTGCAGAACGTCGGACACCGACAGCCGCGGGTCGTCACTGAGTTCACCGAAGTCCGCGCTCGGTTCGAACATCCTGCGTACGCCCAGCGATTCCAAGGCGTCCTTCAGCGGGCAGCGCACGTCCAGCGACAACCGGGGCATCGTCAACCGCACCATCGCCTCGCTCCGCGCCTCCAGCAGCGCGTGCAGCGTCTCGGCGTCGAGTTCGAGTTCGGCCTCGGCCAGGGGACGGTCGGGCAACAGCACCGACGCGCTCACTCCTCCGACCGCGGGCAGGTCCACCAGCCGCCATCCCTCGTGCCGGGCGTAACCGAGACGTTCGGCCTGCCACATCATCGGTCCCCGCACGACACCCGACGGAGCGTGGAAATCACCTTCGGCCGTGCTGGTGTCCCGGAACGGATAGGTCCACGCCACCCGCAGGTACAACGCGCTGACCAGTCCAGCCACCGTGTCACCGCCGACGGTGCCAGGGAGCAGGAGCTCGGGAATGAGGTCGCGGGTCGTGCGGGCCACGTCGGCGTTGATGGTGGCGCGCGCGGCCTCCGGGTCCTCCACGAACGGTGCCGTGGCCACCGCGCCCGAGGGCCAGGAGGTCACGACGTCGGCGAAGCCGGGTTTCATCTGCAACTGCCGCCACACCCACAGCGTGTTGGACACCGCCAACGTCGGCTCGTCCTGCCCGCCGTGAGGGGCGTCGAGCACCGCCGCCTTCCGCAGGAGATCGGCCTGCTCGGAGACCCGTTCGGACGCTCCCGCCAGCAGCGCGGCCGGTTGGGTCGCGGTGTCTCCCCGAGCCGCACGGGCGACCAGCCCCAAAGCACCGGCCACCGAGTAGGGGGAGAAACACGTGTTGCCCCCGGGTGAGCCCAGCGCCCGATGCAGGGCCAGGGCGAAATTCAGGTGAGCTTGAGCGGCGTCGCGTTCCGGCATTCTCCGACGGTACCCCGGTGGGTCAACCGTGCCGTCCCAGATGCCAGGAATGCCATATCCTGGCCTGCGCGTCGGTCAACGAGGCGACCTGGTCCACCACGACCCGCAGGCGCGCCGCGTCGTCCGGGGCCGCCTCCCATGCCGGGCGCAGGTTCACGTCGAGCGCCTCCGGGGAACGCCGGAGCAGCGCTTCCACCAGTTCGGTGACGAGTTGCCGTTGTCCCTCCTGCACGGCCAACCGTCGACGGTCGCTCATCACGTACCGCAGGGCCGACGCCTTGAGCAGCGCCACCTCGGCGGCCACCTGGTCGGGCACGACGAGTTCGGCGGCGTAGCGTGACAGCGGCTCCGGGCCATAGGCGGCGCGGGTGCTCGTGACGGCCGCCGAGACGAACCGGCCGACCAGCTCGCTGGTCATCCGTTTGAGCGCCACATGAGCCGCAGGGGAATCGTCGTAGGGAGTTCGCACGAGGTCGGCCACCGTCGGCAGTTCCAGGAGGGTGGCGGCTGCATGTTCGATCACGGCGACGGGTTGGTCGCAGAAGTGTTCGGCCGCGAGCGACGTCAGCGCGGCGCGTTCGTCGACGTCGGCCAGGACGGCCAGCGAGATCCGTCCGGCCAGCACTCCGTCCTCGACGTCGTGCACCGAGTAGGCCACGTCGTCGGCCCAGTCCATAATCTGCGTTTCCAGACACGTCCGCTCGCCCGGAGCGCCCCGGCGGACCCAGATGAACGCGTCGAGATCGTCGGCATAGACACCGAACTTGCGTCGACCTTCGCGTCGTGGCCACGGATACTTCATCGCCGCGTCGAGACAGGCGCGGGTGAGATTGAGCCCGTAGGGTTCGTCGCGCTCCCCCAACACCTTCGGCTCCAGCCGGGTGAGGATACGCAATGTCTGCGCGTTGCTTTCGAAACCGCCGCACGCCTGCGAGACCTCGTCCAGGGCCGCCTCCCCGTTGTGCCCGAACGGCGGATGCCCGATGTCGTGAGCGAGACCCGCGGTATCGCAGACATCCGGGTCGGCACCGAGATCGACGGCGATGCCCCGGCTGATCTGGGCCACCTCCAGCGAATGTGTCAACCGTGTGCGAGGCACTCCGCTGATCTCGGCCCCTTCACCGGGTCCGACCACCTGGGTCTTCCCGGCGAGCCGCCGCAGCGCCGCCGAGTGCAGCACCCGGGCGCGGTCCCGGGCGAACGGTGTCCGGCCGTCCTCCTGCGCCCCGGGGAGCATGGACGACTTGGGCCGCTCGGCGAACCGCCGCTGCGCATCCTCGGTGGTGTAGGCCATGGAAGCAGCCTAGCGGCGAATCGAGGCCGACCGATCGAATCGAGGCCGGAGGCAAGGGTCGGAAGCGGCTGTCCTCGACAGCTGCTTCCGACAGAGCCGCACCGCCCCGCGTGGGGTCTTTTCCGTGCGGCTTCGTCTTCCTCCCGCCGTATTCGGCCTCTTAGGACGCTATACCGATGACTGCCGGCTAGCTGCCGCTAGCCGTCCAGCAGTTCCTTCACCAGCGCGGCGACCTGTGTGGTCTCGACGAGGAAGGAATCGTGCCCGTACGGCGAGGTGATCTCGGCGTAGCGGGCGTTCGGGATGCCGTCGGCCAGCTCACAGGACTCGGAGGGCAGGTAGAGACGGTCGGAGTCCACGCCGACGGCGATAGTTCGCGCCCGGACGCGGGACAGGGCCTCGCCCACCCCGCCTCGGTCGCGACCGACGTCGTGGCCGTTCATCGAACGGGTGAGCAACACATAGCTGGCGGCGTCGAACCTCCGCACCAGCTTGTCGGCATGGTAGTCCAAATAGGACTCTATGGCGTATCGGCCGCCGTGCCACGGGTCCTCGCCGTCCTGCGGCTTGCGCCCGAACCTCTCGTTGAGCTCCAGCGCGCTGCGATAGGTGGTGTGGGCGATGCGACGGGCGATGCCGAGCCCGCGATGCGGCCCCTGGCCCGGACCACCGTGGTGGTAGTCGCCACCACGCCAATTCGGGTCGGCGAGGATGGCGTGGATCTGCGGGGACGCCCAGGCGATCTGGTCGGCCGACGACGCGGCGGGACTCGCCAGCACCATCAACGTGCGCACCCGGTCAGGCTCCATCACCGCCCACTCCAGCGCGCGCATGCCGCCCATCGACCCGCCGAGCACCGCGGCCCACCGCTCGATGCCCAGCGCATCGGCCAAGGCGACCTCGACCTCCACCTGGTCGCGGATCGTGATGCCCGGGAAGCGACCGCCCCAGTGCCGACCGTCCGGGGCGAGCGATGCGGGACCCGTCGTTCCCTGACACCCACCCAGCACGTTGGGCACCACCACGAACAGCTCGTCGGTGTCCAAGGCTTTTCCGGGGCCGATGAGATCGTCCCACCAGCCCGGGCTCGGATGGCCCGGCTCGATCTCCCCGGCAGCGTGGCTGTCCCCCGTCAACGCGTGTTCGATCAACACCGCATTGGAGGCGTCGGAATTGAGGGTGCCCCACGTCTCGTACGCAATCTGGACCTCGGGCAGTTCCCGCCCCGACTCCAGACGCACCACACCCTCGGGACGGAACCACTTCCGCCGCCCAGGCGGATCTCCCGCCTGCCACGCACCGGTGGCAGGCGGGAGATCGGTGTTGCCCGACAAACTCACTGAGCCGCCTTCGCCGCTCGGAAACCGGCCTCCAGGTCGGCCTTCAGGTCGTCGAGACCCTCCAGGCCCACGGCCAGCCGCACCAGACCCGGCGTGGCGCCGCTGGCGAGCAGTTCCTGCTCGTTGAGCTGGCTGTGCGTGGTGCTGGCCGGATGCACGATCAGGCTGCGCACGTCACCGATGTTCACCAGCTGGCTGTGCAGTTCGGTGCCGTCCACGAACGCACGGCCCGCTTCGATGCCGCCACGCAGCTCGAAGGACACCACCGAGCCCACACCCTTCGGCAGGTACTTCTTCGCCGACTCATAGTACGGGCTGGACGGCAGGCCGGCGTAGTACACCTTCTCCACCTCGTCCCGCTGCTCCAGCCACTCGGCCAGCGCCTGCGCGTTGGAGACGTGCCGCTCCATGCGCAGCGACAGCGTCTCGATGCCCTGCAGGATGAGGAAGCTGTTCAGCGGGGCGATGGCCGACCCGGTGTCACGCAGCCACTGGACGCGTGCCTTCGTCGCGAACGCGCCCGGCCCGAGGGCCTCCCAGTACTTGAGACCGTGGTAGCTGGGGTCGGGCTCATTGAAGCCGGGGAACCGCTCCGGGTGCGCGCCGAAGTCGAACGTGCCGCCGTCCACGAGCACACCCGCGATGGTGGTGCCGTGGCCGCCGAGGTACTTGGTGGCCGAGTGCACCACGACGTCGGCGCCGTGCTCGATCGGACGCAGCAGGTACGGCGTGGGGATGGTGTTGTCCACCACCAGCGGCACACCGACCTCGTGTGCCACGTCGGCCACACCGCGGATGTCGAGCACGTTGCTGCCCGGGTTCGCGAGCGTCTCGGCGAAGAACAACTTGGTGTTCGGCTTGGTCGCCGCACGCCAGGCCTCGAGGTCGTCCTGGTCCTCCACGAACGTCACCTCGACGCCGAGCTTGGCCAAGGTGTACTTGAACAGGTTGTACGTCCCGCCGTACAGGGCCGGACTGGTCACCACGTGGTCTCCCGCGCCCGCGACGTTCAGCACCGCCGCGGTGGTGGCGGCCGAGCCCGAGGAGAACGCCAGCGCCGCCACACCGCCCTCCAACGCGGCGACCCGCTGCTCCAGCACGTCCTGGGTCGGGTTCATGATCCGCGTGTAGATGTTGCCCGGCTCGGCCAGGCTGAACAGGTCGGCCCCGTGCTGGGTATCACGGAAGACGTAGGAGGTCGTCTGGTAGATCGGCGTGGCGCGAGCCCCGGTGGCCGGGTCCGGCTGCGCCCCCGCGTGGATCTGCTTGGTCTCGAACGACCATCCTTCGGTCATCGACTTAACTCCTTCACGTCGGATCGAACCACTGGAGATGGCGGCGTGCTGCGGCAACCGATATCTCTCCACCGACGCTAATGAGTGAGCGACCACTACCCAAGCGCTCCCACGCAGTGGGACAGCTCTGCCCCACATTCGGGTGACGTTCCGGGGACGGCCCCACCACCGAGGGCGAGGGCTACATCCCCAGATCGTCCACCTGGTCCGCCGGGTCCTTCGACAAGCGGTAATACAACAACGCGGCGGTCTCCCTCAGGATGTAACGCATCTGAGTGGACCGCGTCTGCACGATGGGTCCCGAGTGCGTGGGCGAGGTCCACACCGAAAGCCCGGCGTCCTCCGCCATGATTTCCGCCCGCAGCGAGTGCCACGGGTCACTCACCAGGACCACATCGTGCCAACCGCGCTCCTGGATCACCTCCGCCGCCGCCCGCAGCGAACGCAACGTGTCGCTGCCCTCACCCACGGGCAGGGTCGCCTCCACCGGAACGCCCTGGCGCACCAACCAGTTCGCACCGGCCTCGGCCTCGGTGTAGGTGTCCCCGGTCCGCATGCCTCCGGTGGTGACGACGACGTCGGCGACGCCCTCCTCATAGAGCCGGCGGGCGTGGTCGAGCCGTGCCTGGAAGATCTCCGACGGCCTGCCGTTGTACTGGGCGGCGCCGAGCACCACGATGGCATCCACCCGGGGCCGCTCGTCCGCCCGTGCCACGTGCCACACGCGGAACGCCGTGCCACCGGCGAGCAGCAGCCCCACGAGAACGACCCCGACGATAGCGCGCGGCAGCCACTTCCTCACCGCCGCGAGCACGTCAGCAACCGACCAGCCGCGCGGCCAGGTAGGACTCCAGCTGATCGATGGCGATGCGCTCCTGCGCCATCGAGTCACGTTCCCGCACGGTCACGGCATGGTCGTCCAGCGTGTCGAAGTCCACCGTCACGCAGTACGGTGTGCCGATCTCCTCCTGCCTGCGGTAACGCTTGCCGATGGACTGCGCGTCGTCGAAGTCGGTGTTCCAGTGCTTGCGCAGCTGGGCGGCGATGTCGCGAGCCTTCGGGGTGAGGTCGGCGTTACGCGACAGCGGCAGCACCGCCACCTTGTACGGCGCCAGACGAGGGTCCAGCTTCAGCACCGTGCGCTTGTCCGTCCCCCCCTTGGCGTTGGGCACCTCGTCCTCGGTGTAGGCGTCGAGGAGGAACGCCATCATCGTCCTACCGACACCCGCTGCCGGTTCGATCACGAACGGCCGGTACCGCTGACCGGACGCCTGATCGAAGTACGACAGATCCACACCCGAGTGGTTCGAGTGGGTGGTGAGGTCGAAGTCGGTGCGGTTGGCGATGCCCTCGAGCTCGCCCCACTCCTGGCCGGACGAGAAGCGGAAACGGTACTCGATGTCGACCGTGCGCTTGGAGTAGTGGGAGAGCTTCTCCTTCGGGTGCTCGTAGTGCCGCAGGTTCTCCCGACGGATCCCCAGATCGACGTACCAGTCGGTGCGCGTGTCGATCCAGTACTGGTGCCAGGACTCGTCCTCGCCGGGTTCGACGAAGTACTCCATCTCCATCTGCTCGAACTCGCGGGTGCGGAAGATGAAGTTGCCCGGCGTGATCTCGTTGCGGAACGACTTGCCGATCTGGCCGATGCCGAACGGCGGCTTCTTCCGCGAGGTCGTCTGCACGTTGAGGAAGTTGACGAAGATGCCCTGGGCCGTCTCGGGGCGCAGGTAGTGCAGCCCCTCCTCCGACTCCACCGGTCCGAGGTGGGTCTTGAGCATCATGTTGAACTCGCGCGGCTCGGTGTACTGGCCGCGGTTGCCGCAGTTGGGGCACGGCACCTGGGACAGGTCGTCCTCGTCGACCTCGGTCCCGGTGCGCTCGGCGTACTCCTCGGCGAGCTGGTCGGAACGGAACCTCCGGTGGCAGGACAGACACTCCACGAGCGGGTCATGGAACGCGCCCACGTGACCCGACGCCACCCACACCTGGCGCGGCAGGATCACCGACGAGTCGATGCCGACCACGTCCTCGCGGTTCTGCACCACGGCTTTCCACCACTGGCGCTTGATGTTGTCCTTCAACTCGACGCCGAGCGGTCCGTAGTCCCACGCCGACCGGGTACCGCCGTAGATCTCTCCCGAGGGGAAGACGAAGCCACGACGCTTGCACAGGTTGACGACGGTCTCAATGGTATTGGCGGGCACTCCACGCTCCGAAGGCATCCGGATTGGGTTTTCTCTGTGAACCCACAGCGTATCCGGCGAGGTAAGCGACGGGGCCGGTGGGGATGCGGCTCGTCAGGGTGCACTCACCGGTTCGGCGGTGACGATGTGGTTGTCGGAGTAGCCGTCCGTGCCGCCGAGGTAGTCGCCGCCGCACGTGACGAGGACCAGCCGATGAGGACCGTCCTGAGAGAACAGCTCCGGAGCCTGTGTACCCAGCTCGTCCTTGTCCAACGTCTCGACGGCCACCACGCGATACACCCACGTATCGCCCTCGGGGTCGCGCACGGTCACCTCGTCGCCGACGCGGGAGTCCCACAGCACGGCGAACGGGCCGGTCGTGCCGTGCCAGCTCACGTGTCCGGCGACGAGGGACACCCCACGCTCGGCGCCGAAGTCGGCACCCCACCACGCGACCCGGTCGACACCAGCGGGTATTGGGAGCGTGCCGTCGTCGGTGAGTGTCTTTCGGACCAGCGTGGCCGTGGCGGCCGTGCCGGACAGTCTGACGGTGCCCGAAGGCTGTGCCGGCTCGGAGCCCGGCGTGGACGTGGGGGTGGTGTCCCGCGCGCTCTCGGAGCTCGGCGACACACGCAACGGGTCGACGACATCGACGGCGGGGTGCTCCGGTCCGGTGGTCAGTTCGGCCCGAGTGGCCGGCGCGTTGCGTAGCAACGTGACCCCGGCCGTGCCCGCGCACAGTGCAAGCACACCCAGCACCGTGGCAACCCTGCGTTGCCACAGCGATGACCGCCACCACCGGTTCATGAACGGGGCCCGGAAGTCCTGGCATGCCGTGCCAGCAACAGAGCGGCGATGCCGAGCACACCACCTGCGGCCAGCAGACCGGTTCCCCACGTGACGGCACCACCACCGCTCTGTGACGCGACCGCCCTCACACTGAGGCCGTCCGGATCACCCGGGCCGTTCGAGCCGCCCGGAGCGCCCGCCCCCGCTGGGATCGTCACCGGTACCGACGGCGACCGCGGTTCGCCCTCGGCACGCCCTTCGGCGGCGAAACCGTGCGGCACCGAGCAGCTCACCCCACCCAACACGAGCGTCGTCCTGATGGTGCGCGCCCCGCTCTCGTCGGCCCCATCCGCCTTGTCGGCCTCGTCGGACCCTGGCAGGCCGAGAGGAGCACGAGCATCCACGGAGCGGACATGCGTGTCGATCTCCACGAGCCAACCCGACACGGCGGTGACATCGCCGTCGCGCCACTGGTCCTGGCGCAGCAGCTCAGCGAAATCGGCGACGCGCCGAACAGTGATGTCGGAGGTGGCCTCCTCGTCGTCGCCGATCTCCACCGACGCACCGACCGGCAGGTCCGACCTGCTCACCTCACCATCCGAGTCCGGCAGCGGGACAGGGGTCAACTCCCCCTCGGCGTCGATCAGCGCGAGCCGGGCCGCGGACGCACCCGCCGCCACGTCGCGCGCTCCCACACATTCGACGCTGGTGGCGGACGACTCGAACGACAACACGGTGGTGTCGGAGGCCAGGTCGGTGAGGACATAGTCCGCGCGGGCCGTGGCACTGGGCACATGGTCGGGGCGCAGCGTGGCCGAGACGTCGTGGTGGTCGATCTCCAACAGGTAGTTCGGCCCCATGGCGGCGCGTTCCCCGTCGGAACCCGGCAGCGCCGAACGACTTTCCCCCAGCTTGGACGCGCCCGGGGTGAGCGGGGAACGTTGCGTCTCGCTGATCACGGAACCCCCCGGCACGCCGTCACCGACGTCGGTCACCGCCAGCGACGCCACATTGGCGAACGCCACCGGACCCGTCTCCGAGTCCACCGCCGCTGTGTCCGCTGTGTCCGCCACGGCGGGCGCCGCCGCGAGGACGGTGACCGCCACGGCGGACCCAGCGGCCACCAGTTTCGACACGACACGACTCACGCTTCCCCCTCGCCTGGTCGGCACCGCGCTCAACGGATCATCACTGGCGGACGAGCACTAGAATGCTAGTGCACTTCCCGAACGCTGCAGGGCAACCAAGGTTGGAGAGCGACATGGCGACGGTGAGGTCCGACGCGGCGTGTTCGGGCTCGCCTAGCGCCGATGACCTGGGAAAACACCAAAACCACCCTTCCGCACGGCGGTCGGTGGCCGCCGTCGCGCCGCCCTCAGCCGCCACCCTCACCGATGCGGGTGAACTTCTGCGGGCGCTGGCCGCTCCCGTGAGGATCGCGATCGTGTTACAGCTCCACCACGGTCCGCGTTGTGTACACGAACTGGTGGACACGCTGGGCATGGCCCAACCGCTGATCAGCCAGCATCTCAGAGTGCTGAAAGCCGCCGGAGTAGTGCAGGGGCAGCGGCGAGGCCGTGAAGTGGTGTACCACTTGGTGGACAGCCATCTGGCCCACATCGTCGTGGACGCCGTCGCACACGTGCAGGAGGATGCGCAGCCGGTATGAACACCATCGACACCCGTACCCGAGCTCCGCTGCCAGGGCGGAGAGCAACGCGGCAGCGTGCCGCCGTGGTGGACCTCCTCGCCGAGATCGACGACTTCCGCTCGGCGCAGGAACTGCATGACGAGCTGCGCAAGCGCGGCGAGGGCATCGGACTGACCACCGTCTACCGCACGTTGCAGTCACTCTCCGAAGCCGGCGAGATCGACGTGCTCCGAACCGACTCCGGCGAAGCCGTCTACCGGCAATGCTCGACACACCACCATCACCACCTGGTGTGTCGGCACTGCGGATACACCGTCGAGGTGGAGGGCCCGACCGTGGAGCGCTGGGCCGAGAAGGTCGCGTCGAACAACGGGTTCTCCGACATCACCCACACGGTCGAGATCACCGGCACGTGCGCCAAGTGCGCCGACAAGTCATAGGACTCGCACAGGCCCCGTCTTCACGAGCGCCACGAACCGACCTACCGGTCGTCACGTGCCCAGTAATTCCGAACGGATCTGTGACGCCGTGGACACCACGAGCATCAACAGCGTGCCCAGCGCGCCCTCCTCGAGGCCCTGCGCCGGAAAGGCGTAGCGCAGGGTGAGATCCATACCGTGGTCGGTGTGGACGATGCCGAGCGTGCCGAACAGGCCCTGACCCGCGCGTTCGGCGACCGTGGCCGCCACATTGGGATCGTTGGGCAGATCCCACGCCACCACGCACGTCAGGCTCAGCACCGACAGTCCCTCGGCCAACCGCATGGCCTGCACGACGCACGGCACGTCGGCGTGCGAGAAGGTGAGCGTGCCGTCGTCGTCGACATGCACGTCCAAGAACCGTTCGAGCGCGTGCCGGGCCGATGTCAGTAATGCGGCGGTATCGACTGCCTCCGACGTCATGCCGGGTCACCCCCGTGCGCTTGAGCGGCGGCGTCCACCGCGGCCCCGAACCGGCGGTCGCGTTTGGCGTACTCCAGGCACGCCTCCCACAACTTCCTGCGGTCGAAATCGGGAAAGAGCGTGTCCTGGAAAACGAACTCGGCATACGCCGACTGCCACAGCAGGAAGTTCGACGTCCGCAGCTCACCCGACGGGCGCAGGAACAGATCCACATCCGGCATCTCGGGCTGATACAGATACTTCGCGAGCATCCGATCATCCACTTTGTTGGGATTGATCTTCCCCTCGGCCGCGAGCTGCGCGATCCGGCGCGCGGCGTCTCCGAGTTCGGCGCGTCCCCCGTAGTTGACGCACATCGTCATGTTCATGCGCGTGTTGTGCTTGGTCTTCTCCTCGGCAGCACGCAGCTCTTTGATCACGCTGCGCCACAGCCTCGGCGCGCGCCCTGCCCAGCGGATGCGTACCCCGATCGAGCCCAGGTAGTCGACCTGCCTGCGGATGGTGTCGCGGTTGAAGCCCATCAGAAACCGCACCTCGTCGGGGCTGCGTTTCCAGTTCTCCGTCGAGAACGCGTACACGGACAGCCACTTGATGCCGAGTTGCACCGCACCGCTGGCGATGTCGATCATCACGGCCTCGCCGCGTTTGTGTCCCTCGATGCGGGGCAGCCCCCGCTGATTCGCCCACCGGCCGTTGCCGTCCATGACCAGGGCTACGTGTTTCGGGACCAACTCCGGCGGAATGTTCGGTGGCTGGGCACCTGAGGGATGAGGATCAGGTTCCCGTAGCTCCACGTGCGCTTTCGCGGCTTCGCTTCCCCTGCGCCGCACTCGTTACCTCCGTCTCGCCGGACACCGTGCCCGACCCTAACGTGTCCCCGATCGGCGTCTCGCGGGCACGGCGTTCCACGAACGGCAGCGATCTCAGTTGGCGTTCCAGGTGCCACTGCAGGTGTGCCGCGACCAGCCCGCTGACATCGCGGCGCACACCGTTGGTGCTGCTCTCGGCGGTCTCCCAGTCGCCGTGCAACAGCGCGGCGAGCAGTACGAGCACCTCGGGGGCGGGATGCACCGACCCCGGTACGCGGCAACGCGGGCACAGCGACCCGCCGGCCTGGACGTTGAAGGCACCGTGCGGGCCGGGTTGCCCGCAACGGGCGCACTCGGTGATGGCGGGGGCCCACCCGGCGAACGCCATCGACCTCAGCAGGAACGCGTCGAGTACCAGGGAGGCGTCCCGCCTTCCCTCGGCCAACGCCCGCAACGCTCCGACGACCAACAGGTACAGCTTGAGCGCCGGTTCACCTTCCTCGGCGGTGAGCCGGTCGGCGGTTTCGGTGATGGCGCTGGCGGCGGTGTAGCGCTGGTAGTCACCGACGATGGGCAGCGCGAACGCGTCCACGGTCTCGACCTGCGTGATGACGTCCAACGTGCGGCCCGTGTAGAACTGCACATCGACGTGTCCGAACGGCTCCAGCCGGGCACCGAAGCGGGACGTCGTGCGCCGCACGCCCTTGGCGACCGCACGGACCTTGCCGTGCCGCCGAGTGAGCAACGTGATGATGCGGTCGGCCTCACCGAGCTTGTGCACCCGCAGCACCACGCCAGTGTCCCGATACAGACTCACGTCCCCATCGTCCCACGTGAGCGGGAAGTCCCAGCTCAGGCCCGCAACCACTCCAGCGCGGGCACCGGCAGGACCCGCACCACCCACCACATGAACAGAAGAACGACGAGGACGACGGCCGACCAACGTCCCGGCGCTCCACGCGGCCACCACGACGCCGCCCGCCCGGCCTCCCAGCGCGCGAGAGCCACGAGCACCACCGCGACGAGCGGGAGCAACACCACGACGGCGAACAGGTTGTGGTCGAGCGCACCCGCCAGATCACCCTCCAGCAGGGCACCGAGTGCCCGGCTGCCTCCGCAGAAGGGACAGTCCAATCCGGTGGCGGCCTGGAACCAACACGGAATGGCCAGCGCGCCGGTACCGAGAGCGACAGCGACGACGGCACTGAAAACCACGACGACCGGCGTGGCGCGCAGTGAGCGCCACGACCGGTCGGTTCGCGAGCCATTCATGGTGCTGTCAGTACATCGGCATCGCCTTGGTGGAGATCACATACGTCTTGGCGGCCTTGTCGTGCCAACCCTGCCTGGCCTGCTCGTCGAAGAACGGCGAGAGCATCGTCAACAGGGAGATAAGGCTGCCGATGCACGGCACCAGAGCCGGCAGAATCATCACCGCGAACCTGGTGAAAGCGGGGCTGCTGCCGGTCCCTGCACCGGGCTGTCCGGCCGAGTACTCCGTGACGACACGGAGCCCGGCGACGCTCTTGCCCACCGTGGCACCGCGCGCGGAGATCATCATGCCCTCGTAGAGCAACATCGCGATGGAGGCGATCGGAACCATCAGAAACGAGATCCACCACATGTTCGGGCTGGAAGCGATCACCGCGAACTGCAGGATCATCATGATGATCCCCACGGGGACACCGATGATGAGGCCGTCGACGAGACGGGCGAGAAAACGGCTGCCCATGGTGCCCAACACCAATGGCCCCGAATGCGGGAACTGAATCTGCGCGCCCGGCACGATGATGCGCGCCTGGCCGGGGAAAGCCGGCCCGCCACCCGGCGGAGGCTGCTGGCCGGGGAATCCGCCCGGCGCACCGTACGGCTGTCCCGGCTGCTGCGGAAAACCACCCGACGGGGAGAAAGGCTGCTGTCCTTGAGCGCCGGGGAACCCGCCGGCCGGTGACGGCTGCTGATAACCGCCCTGTTGCTGACCGAAGGGCTGCTGCCCCAGTTGCCCTTGCTGCCCCAAGGGTTGCTGTTGGCCTTGTTGCCCGAACGGCTGTTGGCCCGGCTGTGCTTGCTGACCGAAGCCCGCAGGCTGCTGCCCGAACGGCTGCTGCCCCGGCTGTCCTTGCTGACCGAAAGGCTGCTGCTGGTTGTAGGGATTAGTCATACCGGCTCTCCCCCAGGGTGGTGACGGACGCGCGAGAGATTACCTGATCACTCAGAAGCCAAGTCTTCGGAGTTGCTTCGGGTCTTTCTGCCAGTCTTTGGCCACCTTGATGTGCAGGTCGAGATACACCTTGCTGCCCAACAGCGCCTCGATCTGCTGGCGTGCCTTCGCTCCGACTTCCTTGAGCCTGCTGCCTCGATGACCGAGCACGATGCCACGCTGGCTGGAACGCTCCACATACAGATGGGCGTAGATGTCGACGAGGTCCTCACGGCCCGGCCGGGGATACATCTCCTCGATCGTCACGGCGATGGAGTGCGGAAGCTCGTCGCGCACGCCCTCCAGCGCCGCCTCCCGGATCAGCTCCGCCACCAAGGTCTGCTCGGGCTCGTCCGTGAGCTCGCCGTCCGGATACAGCTCCGGACCCTCCGGCAATCTCGCCACCAGCAGGTCGGCCAACGTGTCCACCTGGTAGCCGTCGACGGCCGACACCGGGACCAGGTCGGCGAAGTCCATGACGTCCTGCAGGGCCAGCAGCTGCTTGGCGACCTGTTCCTTACTCACGAGGTCGGTCTTGGTGACGATGCCGAGCACCGGCGTCCGACGCGCGATCTTGGCCAGTTCATCGGCGATGAACCGGTCGCCGGGCCCGATCTTCTCGTCCGCCGGCACGCAGAACCCGACGACGTCCACTTCCGACCACGTGGCCCGCACGAGGTCGTTGAGCCTCTGCCCCAGCAGCGTGCGCGGACGATGCAGGCCCGGAGTGTCCACGATGATGAGTTGCGCGTCCTCCCGGTGCACGATGCCGCGGATGGCGTGTCGAGTGGTCTGCGGCTTATCCGACGTGATGGCGACCTTCGACCCCACGAGCGCGTTGGTCAGCGTGGACTTGCCGGCGTTGGGCCTGCCGACGAAACACGCGAACCCCGAGCGATGTTCGGCCTCACTCACCGCAGCGTCTCCTGTACGGCCCCCGACGGATCGGCCCGCAGGACCGGGGCGTCCGCGGAGAGATCACGCACCGCTCGCACCGACTCCTCCCGTACCGCCTGTTCCTCGGTCACCACGGCCGCGGCCTCCAAGGCCTCGGCACCACTGGACACCGCCGCGGCCACCGCGGCCTGCAACGCGGTCAACTCAAGCGAGGGCAGCTCCACCGTCGCGGCGGCATACGTGCGGCCGTCGGTGTCGCGCACAGCCGCTCCCTCGGCCGCCTGCGTCCTCGCGCGCGTGGAACGCGCCAAGGTGATGAGCTTCTCGTCCTCGGGGTCGAGGTCAGGCATGATTCTCCACTCTCCTGTCCCGGTCATCGCGGTCGTCGCGATCGTTGCGGTCGTTGGTGTCCTCGGCCGTGTCAGGGGTACCGGGCCCGATGGGACGCCCGTCCGCCGCCCGCACGACCACGGTCGTGATCCTCATGCGGCCGCGGCGGTCCTTGCCACCCTCCGCACGTAGGCGCAGCCCGTCAATCTCGGCCTCCGCCCCGGGAAGAGGGACCCGGCCTAATCTCTGAGCGAGGAGGCCACCAACCGTCTCCACGTCGTGCTCCGAGAGGTCGACGTCGAACAGCTCGCCCAGGTCGTCGACCCCCAAGCGCGCGGAGACCCGCACCACCCGCTCGTCGACGTACTCGATGGGTGGCCGTTCGTCGGTGTCGGACTCGTCGGTGATCTCACCGACGATCTCCTCCAGAATGTCCTCGATGGTGACGAGCCCGGCCGTGCCACCGTACTCGTCCACAGCGATGACCATGTGATGCCGCGAGACCTGCATGTGTCTCAGCAGGCTGTCGAGACGTTTGGAATCGGGCACGAAGTCGGCGGGCGTCATCAGCTCGCGTACTTCGCGGGTGGTGCCGTCCTCGCCGATGGCCGCCTGAACGAGGTCCTTGAGATTCACCACGCCGACGATCTCGTCCACGGACTCCCCGATCACAGGGATGCGGGTGAATCCGGTTCGCATGGACAGGGCCAGCGCCTGCCGTACGGTCTTGTTCTGCTCGATCCACACGATTTCGGTGCGCGGCACCATCACCTCACGCGCCACCGTGTCCCCGAGCTCGAACACCGAATGGATCATCTCGCGTTCGTCGGTGCCCACCACACCGCGTTCCTCCGCGAGGTCGACGAGTTCACGAAGCTCCGTCTCGCTCGTGAACGGCCCCTCCCGGAAACCCCCACCGGGTGTGATGGCGTTGCCGAGCACGATGAGCAGCCTGCTCAGCGGCCCGAGCACGGTTCCCAGCACGCGTACCGGCCCCGCCACGACGAGCCCGACACGGTACGGGTGTTGCCTTCCCACGGTGCGTGGTCCGACGCCCACGAGAACGTAGCTGACCAGCGCCATGACAAGAGCGGCGAGCAACACCGCCAACCACTCGGGGTCGATCCAGCGCAGCGCCACCACGGTGACGAGCACTGTGGCGGTCAGTTCGCAGCCCATCCGCAACAGCAACAACAGATTGATGTGTCGAGAACGGTCGCGGAGCACCACGAGGAGCTGCCGAGCGCCGACCCGGCCCTCCCGTTCCAGGCCCTCAGCCCGCGCGATCGACGCCGTGCTGACGGCCGAATCGGCCGCCGCGAAGACACCACCGAACAACACGAGCAGGACTGCCACGACCAAAACTGTGGCCGAAGAGGTCACGATGTCTCCGAATCAGACCTTCCGTCGAGTCCTGCCGCACCCAACAAACGGTCGTCGCTGCTGCGCTGCACATCCTGCTTACGCGCGGCAGCGAGGAGGTCGCGGAAATCGGCCATGATGCGGTTCTGCAGAGCGAACATCTCGCGTTCCTCGTCCGGCTCGGCGTGGTCGTACCCGAGCAGGTGCAACACCCCGTGCACGGTGAGCAGGTGCAGCTCGTCCAGCAGGGAATGCCCGGCCTGGCGCGCCTGGTCCTTGGCGAACGCGGGGCAGAGCACGATGTCACCGAGCAGAGCGGGTGACGGCTCCGCCGCATCGGGCCGACGGCCCACCTCCAGCTCGTCCATGGGGAAAGCCATCACGTCGGTGGGGCCCGGCAGGTCCATCCACCGCTCGTGCAGGTCTTCCATCACGTCGAGCGTGACCAACACGATCGACAGCTCGGCGAGCGGACTGACCTCCATGCGGTCCAACGCGAACCGCGCCGACGACACGATCGACGCCTCGTCGACGTCGATCCCGGACTCGTTGGCGATCTCGATACTCACCGGCGGTCCCGCCCACCGGGCTTCGGCGCCCCGTCAGTACCGTCCTGCGTCGCCTGCCACTTCTCGTAGGCATCGACAATGTCGCCTACCAGCTTGTGCCGGACCACGTCGTGACTCGTCAGGGTGGAGAAGTGCAGGTCGTTCACGCCCTCGAGGATCTCACGCACCACCCGCAGGCCACTACGCTGCCCACTCGGCAGGTCGACCTGCGTCACATCACCGGTCACCACGATCTTGGAGCCGAACCCGAGCCGGGTGAGGAACATCTTCATCTGCTCGGGAGTGGTGTTCTGCGCCTCGTCGAGGATGATGAACGCGTCGTTCAACGTCCGCCCCCGCATGTAGGCCAGTGGGGCGATCTCGATGGTGCCCGACTGCATCAACCTCGGAATCGACTCCGGGTCGACCATGTCGTGCAGCGCGTCGTACAGCGGCCGCAGATACGGGTCGATCTTCTCGTACAGCGTGCCGGGCAGGTACCCCAGTCGCTCCCCCGCCTCGACGGCGGGCCTGGTCAGGATGATTCGCGTGACCTGCTTGCTCTGCAGTGCCTGCACGGCCTTGGCCATCGCCAGATACGTCTTGCCGGTACCCGCAGGGCCGACGCCGAACACCACCGTGTGCTGGTCGATGGCGTCGACGTACCGCTTCTGGTTCAGCGTCTTGGGACGGATCGTCCGGCCACGCCGCGACAGGACGTTCATGCTGAGCACGTCGGCGGGGGACTCGGCCCCACCCGTCGAGAGCATGGCCACGGTGCGACGGACGGTATCGGGCCCCACTTGCTGGCCCCGTCCAGCCAGAGTCATCAACTCCTCGAACACCCGACCGGCGAACGCCACGTCACCGGCTGTCCCTGTCAGTGTGACCTCGTTACCGCGGACATGAACGTCGGCTTCCAGCATCTCCTCGGCGACACGGAGGTTCTCGTCCCCCGAGCCGAGCAACACGAGCACGGCGGCATCGGGAATCGAGAACTTCGACTGCGCCGAACGCTCTTGGGGCGCTGTGGCTTTTGTGGACCGCAGCGGTTCGGTTCCGGCCACGTGGCCTCGGGCCTACTTTCTGCACGCTCGTGCTGGTCGACAACAAAACGGACACGTCAATGCTAATAGCACCGACCACGCCGGAGGAGGGGAGTTTACCCGCCCCCGCATTCACTGGGAATTCATTAGGATCAACGACCGAACGAGCCGAGCTGTTCCCCGCCGAGAAGATGAACGTGTACGTGGAACACCGTCTGCCCCGCATCGGCGCCGGTGTTGAACACCACCCGGTAGCCGCCTCCCAGCCCCTCCAGTTCCGCGACCCGAGCCGCCGTGGTCACAACGTCGGCCAACAGTCGCGGATCAGCGGCGGCGAGCTCGGCGACGTCCCGGTAACGGGTCTTGGGGACCACGAGCACGTGCGTAGCGGCCTGCGGGCTGATGTCCCGGAACGCGATCGTGGTGTCGGTCTCGTAGACGATGTCGGCGGGCACCTCCCTGGCGATGATCCGCTCGAACAACGTCTCGGCGCTGTCGTCCTTGTCGTCGATGCCGTCGTGTTCGCTCACAAGCCCCTCCCGGCGTCGCTGGATGTCGCGGTCGTCACCGCGGCTGGCACCGCGGTCATCACCGTCGGAAATCCATTCTGACTCCGGATCGAGCGGCGCGGGCGCCGCGGGGCGGTTGCAGCCTGGGGGTCGCTCCACCCGCCTCCGCGGCTCCGCCGGACCGAGGGGGAGACGCCCGGCGGGTCCTCGCCCTGCGCGGAAGCCGCACGCTGCGCAGGTGGTGGTCAGCGTAAGACGTGCAAGGACGAACGCGTAGCGAAATGCGAAAGAAAACACGCATTTGTATCGCTCGCGCTACTCGGTGACCGCCCGTTCGGTCTACCTCCATCGTGCAGTCAGCGCACCGAGTGCTCCGAGCGCCACCGCGGCCGCCGTGGAAGTCCGCAACACCGTCGGCCCCAACCGGACACCGCGCGCGCCCGCCTCCACGAACGCGTCGCGCTCCTCGGGCGCGACACCTCCCTCGGGGCCGACGACGAGCATCAACTCCCCTTTCTCGGGAAACTCGACGTCGGCGAAGGACTCGGAGGCGGCACCGTCGAGCACCAACGCGAGATCGGCCTCGGCGAGCATGGGCGCAAGCTGCCGGGTGCTCACCGGTTCGGTCACCTCGGGCACCCAAGCCCGGCGAGCCTGTTTGGCCGCGGCGCGCGCGGTCGCACGCCACTTCGCCAACGCCTTGGCACCCCGGGGACCGTCGTCCCAACGCGCCACGCTCCGGGCAGCCCGCCACGGCACGACGGCGTCGACGCCGGCCTCGGTGGCCAACTCCACCGCCAGCTCCCCACGATCACCCTTCGCCAGAGCCTGGACGACCGTCACCCGCAGAGCCGGAGCGGGCACCGTGTGTGTCGCCTCCACCCGCAGTTCCACAGTGGGTCTCCGTCCCGGGTGCACGGCGTGGGCCACGCACTCGGCCAGCCCGCCGCGACCATCGGACAGCGCCAACCGCTCGCCCTCTCGCAGCCTGCGCACGGTGACGGCGTGATGTGCCTCCTCGCCTTCGAGCACCGCGAAACCGGTGCCGGGCAAGGACGGCACGAAAAACACCGGGGGTGTCGCGTCTACCACGGTCGATGTCCGGTTTCCGAGGGACTGTCAGCGCTTCGAACGCAGTTTGGAGAAAAGGCCGCCCTGCTTGTGACCGTTGCCCGCGAGGCTCGGTGTGTCCTCGCCACGCAGCCTCGCCAACTCACGCAGCAACTCGGCCTGCTCGTCGTCGAGCTTGGTGGGAACCACGACCTCGATGTGGATGTGCAGGTCACCCCGGCCGTCGACCCGACCCGACGACCGCAGTCGCGGCATCCCCAGGCCGGGCAGCACGCGCTCTGTACCGGGCTGGGTGCCGGGCTCGATCTCCACTTCCGTCTCGCCGTCCACGAGCGTTTCCATCGGGACCACCGCCCCGAGAGCCGCCGTGGTGACCGGAACCCGCAGCTTGCAGTGCAGGTCGTTGCCCTGCCGCTCGAAGTCCTCGTGCGGTATTTCCTCGACCTCGACGTACAGGTCACCCGCGGGGCCACCGCCCGGACCCACCTCGCCCTGCCCGGACAGGCGGATCCGCATGCCGTCACCGACACCGGGCGGGATCTTCGCCGTGACGTCCCTGCGGGCCCGCACGCGGCCGTCGCCACCGCACTGCTGACACGGATCGGTGATCACCTCGCCGTACCCGCGGCAGGTCGGGCACGGCCGCGCCGTGACGACCTGGCCGAGGAACGACCGCTGCACGGACTGCACCTCACCCTGACCGCCACACGTGTCACAGGTGACGACGCTGCCGCCCTCGGCCGTGCCCGCGCCCCGGCACCGGTCGCACAGGATGGCCGTGTCCACGGTGATCTGCTTGCTGACGCCGATGGCGCACTCCTCCAGCGTCAGTTGCAGGCGAATGAGGGCGTCGGAGCCGGGCTGCACCCGACTCCGCGGCCCCCGACCCCGCGCGCCACCGGCGGCGGCACCGAAGAAGGCATCCATGATGTCGCCGAGCCCGCCGAAGCCGGCGAACGGGTCACGCGCACCCGCCCCGGCCCCGTTGTCCATCGGGTCGCCGCCGAGGTCGACGATCTTGCGCTTCTGGGGGTCGGACAGCACCTCGTAGGCGGTGGTCACCTCACTGAACTTGTGCTGTGCGTCCTCGGAGGGGTTGACATCGGGATGCAGCTCCCGCGCCAGCTTGCGGTAGGCGCGCTTGATCTCCTGGTCGGTCGCGTTCTTCGACACGCCGAGGATGCCGTAGTAGTCCTTGGCCACCGTCTTGCCGCCCTCCTAAAAAGCCTGCACAAGTCTATTTTCCGGCCAGGATCTGTCCCACATAGGTGGCGACCGCACGCACGGCGGCGATCGTCCCTGGGTAGTCCATCCGGGTGGGGCCGACTACGCCCATGCCCCCCAGCAGCACCTCGTTCGAGCCGTATCCGATCGACACGACCGATGTGCTTCGCATCTGCTCGTCTTCATTCTCCTCCCCGATACGCACGGTGACGGCACCGGGGTTGCGTGCGGCGGCCAGCAACTTGAGTACCACGACCTGTTCCTCCAGGGCTTCGAGCACCTGGCGGAGCGAACCGGGAAAGTCCGCGACGTTGCGGGTGAGGTTGGCGGTGCCGCCGAGCACCAGCCGTTCCTCGGGACGTTCGACCAACGACTCGACGAGCACGGTGCAGACCCGCGACATGATGTCGCGCAGCTCGAGAGGCGCCTGTTCCGGCAGCTCCGACACCTTCTCGACCGCGTCGGGCAACCGGTGGCCGGACAGTGCGCCGTTCAGCACGTCACGCAATCGGGCCACCGCGTCATCGGTGATGACGTCCCCCAGATCGACCGCACGCTGGTCGACCCGACCGGTGTCAGTGATCAGCACGATGAGCAGGCGCGCAGAGGTGAGTGCCACCACTTCGACGTGCCGAACGGTGGAGCTGGTGAGGGTGGGGTACTGCACCACCGCGACCTGGCGGGTCAGCTGCGCGAGCAACCGCACCGACCGACGCAGCACGTCGTCGAGGTCGACGGCGCCCTCCAAGAACTGCACGATCGCCCGCCGCTCGGCCGCGGACAGGGGCTTGATCTCGGACAGGCGGTCGACGAACAGTCGATACCCCTTGTCCGTCGGGATACGCCCCGCGCTGGTGTGCGGCTGGGTGATGTAACCGTCCTCCTCCAGCGCTGCCATGTCGTTACGCACCGTGGCGCTGGACACGCCCAGGTTGTGCCGGTCGACGAGGGCCTTCGACCCCACCGGCTCCTGATTCGACACGTAATCGGCAACGATGGCACGCAGGACCTTGAATCGACGCTCCTCCGCGCTGGCCACCGGCACCTCCTCTCGCCGCCTGCTTGACCACAAGTTTACGTACCGATTCGTTTTCCAGAGATCACGCGGAGCCAAAGCACCGCCGAAAGCCCCGAACACCGCACGGTGCATCGTGCACTGAACCGCCCACTCAACCGTGCGACCCCTTCGGTCACACCACACGGTGATTTTGACCACAAGCCAACGCCCTGGCCCCCGGCACGATCCGTGAGGTCACGCTGTTCCATCGAGCGAACGCAACCACCTGATCAAGTGAACAGGTTCGCCCGACCGCGAGCCGATAGATGAAACATGCCCATGTTCGCAGCGACATCCCTCGCCGCGTGCGCGGTCGCGGCCCTGTGTGTCGGTGGCCCTGCCGTGACACCCGAAACGTCCATCGTTCTCAGTCTCAGCGACACCCAAGGCGAGACCACGTCCGTTCGCCTGACGTGTGATCCGATACTCGGCAACCACCCTCAGGCCGAATCGGCTTGCACCGCGCTGGAGCAGGCCGACGGTGACTTCACCAAGCTCCCCGTCGAGGAGCGGATGTGCACGATGATCCACTCCCCGGTACAGGCACAGGCCCGAGGCCACTGGCGCGGTTCGCCGGTCGAGTTCACCACCGAATATTCCAACCGCTGCCTCGCCGGTGCTCATTCCGGCAACGTGTTCGCTTTCTGACGTCCGTCCCCGGAACCGTCCGACCCTGTCCGCTTCTGTCGACTCGACACCGCCACGGCCGGGTAACCGATATCGCGTGCGAATCCCGATCGTTCGCACCGGTTGCCCGGCCATGGCAGCACGATCTCGGCCCGATGTCGGCCCAATGTCGTCGCAACGGCGACCGAATTCCTCTCCGACCCTCCGCCCCGGAATCAGAGACGTTCCAGCGAAGGCACGACTTCGCTGCCCTCCCCATGTCCTGAAGGAAGGCGCAGTCGCAAAACCCGTGGACCGATGCAGGTTTCCAAAAACCGCCGCTTTCAGGAAACACTTCTGTCGATCGACCGAACACAGCCATCGAGACAAAAACGTGGGCGAGTGACCCTCCCCATCAATGTGGCTGTTTCCGCCCTATCCCGCCCCATTCCGTCCTATTCGGATAAATCATCCCGAACGTCAGTGCGGTCGATTCGCACGAACGCGCAGAGTCCTCCGCACGCTCGGCGCAGACACCTCTTTCACCGCCCGCCGGGGAATCACCGATCACAGACGACGACACGGCCGGTCTCGTCGAACACCGACGGTCGAGGGCGGTTTCAGGCCATGAAGACTTTCTTCTCCTTCCGCCAGTCCTCGTCGGTCCGGCCCTTGCGCCAGTAACCGGAGATCGACAGCAGTTCTTTGCTGATCCCACGTTCCCGCAGCAGGTGACCACGCAGGTCGCGGACCATGCCCGCCTCGCCGTGGACGAATGCCTGCACCACGCCTGAGCCGAGGTCGAGCCCCCGCACCTCCTCGGCGAGGTCGGCGCCGTCGACGCGATACAACCACCGGACGTCCGCGGCCGCCTTGGTCGACAGCGGCTGCTGCTCGGCCGGGTCCTCGACGAGCAGCCGCACCGTGGCTGTCGCGTCCGCGGAAAGAGCCTCCAAGGACGCGGCGATTGCGGGGAGGGCGGATTCGTCTCCGACCAGCAAGTGGTGATCGACGTCGGCGCGGGGCGCGTACGCGCCGCCGGGGCCACGCAGCAGCATCTCGTCGCCTGGTCGCGCTTGATCGGCCCACGGACCGCCGAGGCCCTTGTCACCGTGCACGACGAAATCGAGAGTGAGCTCCCCGGCCTCGGCGTCGTAGTGCCGCACGGTGTAGGTACGCATGCGAGGCCACTGATCACGCGGCAAAGTCGCCTTCACGACATCGAGATCGAACGGTTCCGGGTAGCGGACGCCCGGCACGGGAAACAGCATCTTGACGTAGCAGTCGGTGAAACCGTTGTGCTGGAACGAGGCCAGCCCCTCACCACCGCACACGATCCTGATCATGCAAGGCGTGAGGCGTTCGGTACGCAGCACCCGCGCTTGGAGCACGGGCTTACCACCCTGACGACCTCGATCACGATCCGCCATGCCGAACCCCTCACGTCAAAAATTAGGTTTGCCTAACCAACTCTAACCGACGGTGAACCGAAGAGACCACCCAAATGCCGTCTTGATGACACCCCCACAAGACACCAACGTGTCCGCATGGTGCGGTTCGACTACGACGTCGTCGTCATCGGCTCCGGATTCGGCGGCGGCTCGCTGGTGTACGGCAACACGCTGTACGAACCGCCCGACACCTTCTACGCCGATCTCCAGTGGGCGGACATCACCGACTGGAAGGACAAGCTCGCACCCTATTACGACCAGGCCAAACGCATGCTCGGCGTGACGACCAATCCGTGTACGACCCCGTCGGACGAGGTGATCCGGGAGGTCGCCGACGACATGGGGATGGGACACAGCTACCGGCCGACACCGGTAGGCGTGTTCTTCGGCCCCGAGGGCACCGAACCCGGCACGCGCGTGCCCGACCCGTTCTTCGGCGGCGTCGGCCCCGAACGCAACACCTGCCTCCACTGCGGAGAGTGCGTCACCGGCTGCCGACACGGCGCGAAGAACACCACAGTCAAGAACTACCTGCACCTCGCGGAAACCGCGGGCGCCACCGTGCACCCTCTGACGACGGTGACCGAGGTCCGCCCGTTGCCCGGCGGTGGTTACGCCTGCGCCACCGTCCACACGAAGCAGCCCTGGCGCAGGAAGACCTACACGGCCGAACAAGTGGTGCTGTCGGCCTCGGCGCTGGGCACACAACGTCTTCTGCACCGAATGCGTGACCGCGGAATCCTTCCCCGGCTCTCCGCCCGGCTGGGGGTGCTCGCGAGAACGAACTCCGAGGCTGTCCTGGCCGCGCGGACCACCCGCCGCGACGCGGAATACCACCGCGGAGTGGCCATCAGCTCCTCGTTCCATCCCGACGACGTCACCCACATCGAACCGGTGCGTTACGGCAAGGACAGCAACCTGCTCGGACTCCTCGGCGCCATCCTGACCGACCCGGTCCCGGGCAAACCTCGTTGGCTCGCGGGACTGTCGGAAATGATGCGCCACCGGCGCGCGCTGCCCTCCCTGCACAACCCCCGCCGCTGGTCGGAACAGACGATCGTGTTGCTGGTGATGCAGTCGCTCGACAACTCGGTCACCACCTACACCCGCCGTGGCCTGTTCGGCAGACGCATGCTCACCAAACAGGGCATCGGCGAACCCAATCCCACGTGGATCCCGATCGGACACGAGGTCGCCCGCCGCGTGGCCGACAAGATCGGCGGAATCGCGGGCGCGGGCTGGAACGACCTGTTCAACCGACCACTGACCGGACATTTCATCGGAGGCTGCGCGATCGGCGACTCCCCCGAAATCGGGGTCATCGACGCCTACCACCGCGTGTACGGCCACCCGGGCCTGCATGTCGTGGACGCCTCGGCCGTGTCGGCCAACCTCGGCGTCAACCCGTCCCTCACCATCACCGCGCAAGCCGAACGCGCCATGGCGTTGTGGCCCAACAAGGGCGAACACGACCCTTGTCCCCCGTTGTCGACGCCGTACGAACGCATCGGCCCCGTCCGTCCGAACCACCCGATCGTGCCTACCGAGGCTCCCGGTGCACTTCGACTCCCTCTTTTTCCGGCGAAACGCAAGCCATCGTGAGAAACTGCACCACATGACGACAGAATCCGTGCCGAAATGGCGGCGGCTGGAACCGGATGAACGCAGAGAACAGATCTTCGCCTGCGCCGCCGAACTGTTCGGTGCACGTCCCTACGCCGAGGTATCCACATCGGATATCGCCGCGCGGGCGGGCGTCGCTCGCGGGTTGATCAACCACTATTTCGGCACCAAACGCGAACTGTATCTGGCCGTGGTGCGGCGCGCACTGAACGTGCCTTACGAGGCTATTACCCAATTGCCGACGAGCTCGATCGAGGATCGGGTGCTGTCCGCCGTCGACTGGTTCCTCGACGTCGTGGGCCGGCAGGAGAAGATGTGGCTGGCCGCCATCACTCCCGAAGGCATCGGCCGGGACCTCGAAGTCGAGCACATCCTCGACGAGGCCGACCGCAACGCCGCCGACCGCGTGCTGGAGGCCATGGGGTACACGCCCGACGACCCACACTGGGAGCAGATCAACGCCGTAATCCGTTCCTTCGGTGGCATGGTGAAGGTCGCCGGACGCGAATGGCTCGTGCGCGGCACCCTGGACCGGTCCCAAGTGCACACGCTGCTGAGCCAGGTGCTGCTGTCGTTGGTGAAAGAGATCCTGCCCCGCACCACGGCGGCGTCGCCGACCGACTCTCAGCGATAAGTCAGCAGGTGCGCCGCCTCGCCGTCGAAATGTCCGTGCTCGTTGAACGACAGCAAGGTGGTACCCGAACGGCCGGTGACCACTTTGGTCACACCCGCGTTCACCGTGACCCTGTTCAGAGTCAGAAGCCCTGTGACGGGGTCGCCGAGCAGATCGCCGCACAACGTCGCGATCACCCCGCCGGAAGTGAACACCACCGCCTGTTCCCCTTTGCCGAGGCTAGTCACCACGTCGTCGAACGCGCCGCGCACCCTCGTCAAAAACGCCGGCCAGGTCTCGGCACACGGGCTGTCGGCTCCCGCCTCGACCCACGCGGTCAGCGCTTTCTCCAACGCACCCTGATACGCCCTCGGGTCCGCGCTGTCCTGTGCCGCGCCGCCGCCGTGGTGTGCCGCGATGTCGACGTGGTCGTACTCGTTCCACCGTGTGTCGTTCTCGGCAGCGACCTCGGGCGCGACCTCGGCCAACGCCAGCTCCGCCGTCGCACGCTGGCGCGACAACGTGCCGCACCGGGCCTGCGTCACCACCAGCCCTCGACGCAGTAACTCGACCCCGGCCGCACGCGCCTGCGTACGCCCCAGATCCGACAGGACGTCGTAGTCGGCGGCGCCGAACGAGGCCTGGCCGTGCCGCACGAGATAGATGGCCCCCATCGATACTCCTCCCAGCCCTTCAGACGAATCGCCGCAACAACCGAGCCGGTGCCACGCGCACGAGCACGCTCAGCGGCGTCCACGGCCAGGACGGCACACAGGCCCGTACCGGTTCCTTCTCGATCACGTTCACCAAAGCTCGCACACCGGTTTCCGCGCTGGCGAGCAAGGGTGTCCGTCCGGAACTGCGGCGGGTCATCTCCGACTCGATATAGCCGGGAAGCACCGTCGTGACTCGAATCGGAGTGTTCAACAGGTCCACACGGATGCCGTCGGCGAGCGTGGCGATCCCCGCCTTGGAAGCGGCGTAGGCGGTCATGTTGCGAGGCATTCCGCGCAGGGCACTGAACGAGGAGACGACCACAAGGTGCCCCGCGTTCTGCTCCCGGAAGATCGATACGGCGGCCTCGCACTGAGCCAGTCCGGCGACGAGGTTGGTCTCCACCGTCTGCCTGTTCGCGTCGAAATGGCCTTTACCGATCGGCTGTCCCTTGCCGAGGCCCGCGTTGACGATCACGCGGTCGAGCGTGCCGAGTTCGGCACGGAATTCCTCGAACACCGTGAACACGCGGTCGTGGTCGTTGACATCGAGTTCCCTCACCACGACGCGGATGCCCGGATGCCGCTCGACGAGCTCGGCGGCGAGCGCGTCGAGTCGCTCGCGGCGACGCGCGCACAGCGCCAAGTTACGTCCCTGCGCGGCGAATTTCCGTGCCATGCCCTCACCCAGGCCCGAGCTGGCACCGGTGATCACGATGTTCTTCCGTACGACCATACCGCGACTTTACCCGCTAGTAACAAGGCCGGCCCGACGCGAAGCGCCGGGCCGGTCTGTGCAGTAGAAACTATGCGTCGATCATTCCCGCGGTGTCGCTCACTCCTGGCCCACGTAGAGCAGGAGGTTGGGCGTCGAACCCGTCGGGTCGGTGATGGCGTCCTCGGTCGCGGACGAGGTCAGCGCGTCGGACACCTCCTCGGGCGAAGCGTCCGCGTTGTCCGCCAGGTACAGTGCGGCCGCGCCCACCACGTGCGGGGTCGCCATCGACGTGCCGCTGATGGTGTTCTCGTTACCGTCGTGCCAGGCCGAGGTGATGTCCACACCGGGCGCGTACAGGTCCACGACGTCACCGTAGTTCGAGAAGTACGCCTCGGAGTCGTCCTGGTCGCTGGCCGCCACGGTGATGGCCTCGGACACCCGTGCCGGCGACGAACCACTCGCGTCGGACGACTCGTTGCCCGCGGCGACGCCGAACGTGATGCCGGCTTCGATCGCACCCTGCACGGCCTCGTCCAAAGCGGTGTCGGCCGGGCCGCCGAGGCTCATGTTGGCAACCGAGGGGCCGGACGCGTTCTCCGCGACCCACTCGATGCCCGAGATCACCTGGGCGGTGGTGCCGCTGCCGTTGGCGTCGAGCACGCGCACACCGACGAGGTTGACGTCGGGAGCGACGCCGTACTGCTCGCCACCGATCGTGCCGGCCACGTGCGTGCCGTGCCCGTTCTCGTCGGTCGCGTCGTCGTCGTTGTCGACGAAGTCGGCACCGGGCTGGAGCCGGTCACCGAAGTCGCTGTGTTCCGACACACCGGTGTCGATCACGTACGCCGTGACGTCCGCGGCCGACGTCGGCGGCGTGTAGCTGTCGTCGAGCGGCAGGTCCCGCTGGTCGATACGGTCCAGCCCCCACGACGCCGTCGCCTGCGCCTCCGGGGCGTCCGCGATGTGGAAACGCTGGTTCTGGCTGACGAACTCCACGGCGTCGTCGGCTGCCAACCGCTTCGCCGCCGTCGCGTCGGCCTTGATCGTGAACCCGTTGAGCGCGGTGTCGAACGTCCGGTTCACCTGCACGCCGTAGTCAGCGGCTAGCGTCTGCGCCTGCGCCGTCACCTCCGAGCTCGACAGCGAGGAGCCTTGTGCCCCGTCCTTCAACACGACGATGTAGCTACCGTCGACGGCCTCCGCCGAGCCGGCGTGGAAAACCTGCCCCACTTCGGCCTGGGCGGGAGCCATCCCCGCGGCGAACAATCCCGTCACGCCCACCGCGACGACGCCTGTGAGCGCCGCCCGGGTGGTCTTTTTGGATGTGCTCATCGGTTTCCTTCCGTGTCCCCGACAACGTGGTGTGAACATCAGAACGTCGACGGTGGCAGTTGGGCAATGATTCACATTTACCAGTTCTGAGCCATTCGACCGAGTGATCACTGCCCTGTTCGGACTAATCCACGCCAAGCGGCCTCACTACCAGGCGTTACATAAGCTGCTAACGTGTTTTCATATCGTTATGCATGCGACACGGGGGGACACGATGAGTAGCGCGACGACGTTCTCCGAGGCGCTCCGGACAGCGATCTCCTCCAGCGGCCTGAGTCTGGACCGCATCCAAATTCGACTGCAAGAACGCGGGGTCCCCGTCAGCGTCACCGCGCTGAGCTACTGGCAGTCCGGCAAACGCCAACCCGAACGACAGCAGTCCCTACGGGCGATCCTCGCCCTGGAACAGATCCTGGAAGTCCCCACGGGCTCACTGCTCAGCCTGTTACCGCCACCACGTCCGCGCGGCGCGGCGTCCCGACGCCACCTCATGTGACACCGGTACCGACGGCCGTGTCCGCAGACTACGTAGTCGTGTTCGCTCCGTACGACACAGACCATCGACCGACGGACGCGGACACGACTACTCGAGACTGTTCCGGAGGACCTTTCCGGTGGCATTGCGCGGAAGCCGGTCCAGGAACTCGACGTCCCTCGGCACCTTGTAGCGCGCCAGGTTGCTCCTGACGTGTTCCCGCACGGCTTCAGCGTCCAGTGCGGATCCTTCCCTGACCACGACGAAGGCTTTGAGCCGCTGACCGAATTCGTCGTCGGGCACCCCGATCACCGCCGCTTCCCGCACGTCGGGATGCTCGACGAGCACATTCTCCGCTTCGACGGGATAGACGTTCTCCCCGCCGGAGACGATCATCTCGTCGTCGCGACCGTCGATGAACAGCAACCCGTCCGCGTCGAAATGACCGACGTCGCCGGTGGCGAGCAGACCGTCGACCATGTCTTTGGTCCTGCCGTCGGTGTAGCCCTCGAATGCGAGTCCACTGCCGACGAAGACCCGTCCCGTGACATACGGCCTGGTGATGCGATCGCCGTGTTCGTCGTAGAGCGCGACCCGACATCCGACCGGAGGCTTGCCCACCGTGCCCGGCGCGCGCTTCCAGTCCTGAGGCGTGGCGACGGTCGCCACGGCCACCTCCGTGGAACCGTACAGGTTGTGGATCACGTCGCCGAAGAGCTCCGTGGCCCGGTTACCGACCTCGGGTGCCAGTGCCGAACCGGCGACGAAGATGATGCGCAGGCTCGACGTGTCGTACCGGCCGATCACCTCGTGCCCGAGGTCGAGGATGCGTTGCAGCATCGTGGGCACCAGCACGAGTGCTGTGCACCGGTGTTCGGCGACGCCACGCAGAGTGGCCTCGGGGTCGAATTTCCTCCGCACCACCACGGTGCAGCCGAGCGCGCACGACAGAATGAATTGCGAGATCCCGGTGGCGTGGAACAGCGGGGCACCCATGAAGGTGGCCTCGCCGACACGCAGTGGGATGCGGTCGAGGAACTGGGCGGAGTCGAACGGCGAGATCTTCGGCCGCGGAGCGCCTTTCGGGGTCCCGGTGGTGCCGCTGGTGAGTAGGACGAGGCCACCGGGTTTCGGTGGAGGCGGGATCGGACGGTCGTCGCCGCCCGCGATGATGTCGTCGAGCGCCGGCAAGTCGACGGGCGCGGCGGAGTCCGTCCACGCGAGATACCGGTCGACACCCGTGATCCCGCCGAGCAGCTCGGTGAACTCCTCGTCGTGCACCAGAACCCGCACCTTCTCGCGGACGGCGACGTCGGTGAGCTGGGGTTTGGCGAATCCGGTGTTGAGCAGCAGCACGGGCGCGCCCAGTTTGCCCGCCGCGAGAAGAGCGAGGACGAGCCCTCGATGGTCGCGGCACAACACGGCCACAGTGGTGCCCGGTCGCACACCGCGCGCGGCCCACGCCCGGGCGAGAGCGTTGGAACGCAGATCGAGCTGCGCGTACGTCAACGATCCGCGCTCGTCGACGAGTCCGACCGAGTGAGGATCGCGGCGCGCGGCGATCTTGACCGAGCCGGCCAACGGGCCGTATCGCCGAGTGGTGATGATCGATCGGATGCCCTCGTCGAGCCGGGGCACCGGCGCCAGGCCCGCGCGGTACAACACCGCCAGACTGCGGACCGCGTCCACCGCACGACTCGCCACACCCGCCACGGTCGGCCGTCCCATCGCGCACCTCCTCATCCGCGTGCGGAACTTAACCTACCCGCAAGTAGGTTATGGAGTCGAGCCGGGAATGTCGGTGGTCGCCCCCACAATGTCGGTCGTGCGCATCCTCGTGACACGGCGACCGGACGGCCGGTATCTGTTCCGACCGCCCGACTCCGTGCCCGCCGAGCACATCCACACCACCGACCTCGACCCCGACGACGCCGCCGAACTCGTCGGCGACTGGGAAAACGCGTACGCGCCGCGCTGGGTCTTCTCGGCGGTCGAACACGATTACCCGCCGCTGCTTTCCCGGGGAACGCGGGTAGGACGCTGCACCGATCTGGCGCTGACCGAATACCTGCTGCTGGCCCACGCCGAACGTCACGGCGAGCCCCGCGGGCTCGCGGCGGCCTACGCACGGGCTCGGGGACTTCCCCCTTCCGCCGATTCCGGCGTCCACCACCACGACACCGACGATGCGCCCACATTGTTCGAATTGCATCGCTTCGACCTGCCGCCGGGAATCGACCCACGGGACGCGGTCGAAACGGTGCTCGCCGACCAGGAACGACGTCTGCGCGAGGTAACCCACCCACAACGCCTGCGACTGCTGATCGCGGCCGAATCCGCCAGCGCGCTCGCCGCCGCCGAGATGTCCGCCGACGGCCTACCCTGGAACGCCGACGTGCACCGTGCTCTGCTCACGGAACTGCTGGGCCCCCGACCGCTCTCCGGCCAGCGACCACCCAAGCTCGCCGAACTCGCCGAACGCATCACCGCCGCGTTCGGCGGCCGGCCGGTGAATCCGGACCATCCCGGCAGCGTCGTGCGCGCACTGCGCAGAGAAGGCATCGACGTGTCGTCGGCGCGAGCGCACGTGCTGCGCCACATCGACCATCCCGCCATCCCACCGCTGCTGGAGTACAAGGAACTCTCCCGCCTGTATTCCGCACACGGCTGGGCATGGCTGGACCAGTGGGTACGCGACGGCCGATTCCGCCCGGTGTACGTCGTCGGCGGTGTGGTGTCGGGACGATGGGCCAGTCGCGGTGGCGCGGCCCTACAGATCCCGAAACTGCTGCGCGGCTGCGTGCGTGCCGATCCGGGATGGACCCTGGTGGTGGCCGACGCGGCGCAACTCGAACCCCGGGTGCTGGCCGCGCTGTCCGGTGATCGCAGATTGGCCGAGGTATCGGCGGACACCGACCTTTACACCAGCCTCGCTCGGGCCATGTTCGGTCGGATGCCGATCGAGGACGACCGTGCCCGAGCGAAGATCGCGATGTTGTCGGCCATGTACGGTGGGACATCCGGCGAAGCGGCACCGTTGCTGGCACTGCTCCGCCGCCATTTCCCACACGCGGTGTCCTTTGTGGAAAGCGCTGCGCGCGAGGGGGAACGTGGAGGAGTCGTCCGGTCACGGCTCGGACGCACATCACCACCGCCGTCCGAAGCCTGGCGAGCGATCACGAGCGGCGACGACGCGGGCACCGCTCGCCGCGCCGCACGCGACTGGGGACGATTCACCCGGAACTTCGTGGTCCAAGCCAGTGCCGCCGACTGGACGGCCGTACTACTGGCCACGCTGAGACGACGACTGCCCGCACCCGCGCGGCTGGTGTTCTTCCAACACGACGAGGTACTCGTCCATTGCCCGGCCGAGTTGACCGAACAGGTGCGGGATTGCCTGGCCGCCTCCGTGTCGGAGGCGACCGCGTTGGTCTTCGGGCCCTCGTGTCCCGTGCGGTTTCCCATGCCCGCCACGGCTGTGGAGGTCTACGCCGACGCCAAATGACCCCCGTCGACCTCGATTCTCCGGGCCAGCACGAACATCGACGGCGGGTGGCGGTATCCGGTGTCTCGGGAAGGTCTTCCCGAGAAGGCAGGACACATCATCGCAGCCTGCGGACACGGCTACACAGCCTGCGGACACGGCTACGTAACCTGCGGACACGATGTCACGGGGCGGCGGCGTCCAACGCTTTCAGTACGCGTTTCATCGACACCGGGTAGGCCGTGCCCAGAGTCTGGGCGAAGAAGCTGACACGCAACTCCTCGATCATCCACGGGATCTCGGCCAGCTGCGGGCTCGGCTCGGTACGGGGCGGCAACGCGTCCACCACCGCTCGGTATTCCTGCCACAACCACGCGATGTCACGCAGCCGCTGGACGTACCGCGCCGGATCGGTGGGCAACTTGTCGAGTCTGCGTTCGATCCCGCGCACATATCGCACCAAGTCACCGAGCCGATCGAAGCCCGTCTTGGTGACGAATCCGGCGTACACGAGTCCGGACAGGTGCGCGCGAACGTCGTTCAAGGACTCGGCCAGCGCATCACCCCGCATGGTCTCCAGCCGCGCCTCCACGTCGTGTACCGCACGCAGGATGTCCTCCACCGTCCTCAGCACGCTGAGCGTGGCACCGTTCAACCCCGTCCGGACACGCTCCTGCAACGCGGCGAAGCCCTTCTCGTCCCACGCCGGTCCGCCCGCGTCGGCCATCAGCTTGTCCACCGCGCAGTTCACGCAGTCGTCCACCAAGGCGGCCACACCGCCGTGCGGATTGCGGGTCAGCACGAGTTTGGCCTGGTTGGGCAGGTTCCGGTTGACGTACTTGGCCGGCGACGGCACGTTCAACCGCAGCAGGCGGCGCGTGCCCCGCCACATCGCCGCGCGCTGCTGCTGCGGCGTGTCCATCATGCGCACCGCCACGCTGTCGCCCTCGTCGACCAGCGCGGGATAGGCCTTCACCTCGTGACCGCGCTGCCGGGCCGAGAACTCCTTGGGCAACGAGCCGAACTCCGGTGTGCGCAGGCCGGACCGTTCCAGGTCGTCGGCAGCGGCTGAAATGGTTCGGCGCAACCTGTCGCCGAGACGATCGCGCAGGGCTTCGAGGTCTTTACCCTCGGCCAGTGTACGGTTACGTTCGTCCACCACGCGGAACGTCATCCGCAGATGGTCCGGCACCGCCGACCACTGCCACGCCTCGTGAGGGACCTCCACCCCACGCAAATGCTCCAACTCCCGGCTCAGCACGTCGAGCAACGGACCGTCGGACGGGCTGACGGCGGCCAGCACCTGTCGAGCCGTGTCGGGAGCGGGTACGAGATTGCGTCGCAACGCCTTGGGCAACGACTTGATCAAAGCCGTCACCAGTTCCTCGCGCAGGCCCGGGACCTGCCACTCGAAGCCCTCGTCACGGACCTGGTTGAGCACCGCGAGGGGGATGTGGACGGTGACCCCGTCGGCGTCCGCGCCCGGCTCGAACTGGTAGGTCAGCGTGAACCGCAGAGATCCCTGCTGCCACGTGTCGGGATAGTCGGCCTCGCGCACCTCTTCGGCGTTCGCGGTGACGAGCATGGCCTTCTCGAAGTTGAGCAGGTCGGGCTGCGTCCGCCGCGTCTTCTTCCACCAGGTGTCGAAGTGCCGCGCCGAGACCACCTCGTCGCCGATGCGCTCGTCGTAGAAGTCGAACAACGTCTGGTCGTCGACGACGATGTCGCGGCGGCGGGCACGGTTCTCGAGGTCGGCCACCTCGTCCAGCAACGCGCGGTTGTCGTGGAAGAAGCGGTGCTCGGTGTCCCAGTCCCCTTCGACGAGAGCGTGCCGGATGAACAGCTCACGCGACATCTCCGGATCGATGCGGCCGTAGTTGACCTTGCGGCCGACCACCAGCGGGATGCCGTAGAGGGTGACGCGTTCGTTCGCCATCACGGCGCCGCGTTTGCGTTCCCAGTGCGGTTCCGAGTACGTGCGTTTGACCAGGTGCTGGGCCAACGGCTCGATCCACTCGGGTTCGACCCGGGCGTTGACGCGCGCCCACAGCCGCGAGGTCTCCACGATCTCCGCCGAGGCGACCCAACGCGGTTGCTTCTTGAACAGCGCCGACCCGGGGAAGACCGCGAATCGGGTTCCCCTCGCGCCCAGGTAGTCGCCCTTCGCCGGGTCCTTGAGGCCGACGTGGGACAGCAGTCCCGCCAACAACGACGTGTGAATGCGTTGGGCGTCGGCGGGGACGCTGTTCAGCGTGATCCCGAGCTGCTTGACGAGTTGGCGGAGCTGACTGTGGACGTCCTGCCATTCGCGGATACGCAGGTAGTTGAGGTACTCCGCCCGGCACAGCTTGCGGAACTGGTTGTTGGACAGCGCTTTCTGCTGCTCCCGGACGTAGCTCCAGAGATTGAGGTAGGCGAGGAAGTCGGAATTCGGGTCGCGGAAACGGGCGTGCAGCTGATCGGCATGCGCCTGCTTCTCGGCGGGCCGCTCTCGGGGGTCTTGAATGGACAGCGCGGCGGCGATGACCATCACCTCGCGCACGCAACCGTTCTTCGCCGCCTCGACGATCATCCGCCCCATCCTGGGGTCGACGGGCAGCTGCGCCAACTGTCGCCCGACGGAGGTCAGTTCCTTACCCGACGCATCGAGCGCGCCGAGCTCGGTGAGCAACTGGATGCCGGCGGTGATCTGCCTGCGGTCCGGTGGGTCCACGAACGGGAACGCGCCGATGTCCCCGAGCCCCAACGAGATCATCTGCAAGATCACCGAGGCCAGGTTGGTGCGCAGGATCTCGGGGTCGGTGAACTCGGGGCGGGACTCGAAGTCCTCCTCCGAATACAGCCGGATGCAGATGCCGTCGGAGGTACGACCGCAACGGCCTTTGCGCTGGTTCGCCGACGCCTGCGAGATCGGCTCGATGGGAAGCCGCTGAACCTTCGTGCGGTGGCTG
>NZ_DAHVQP010000071.1:0-5875 GCF_027317685.1 Saccharomonospora sp. | reverse complement strand
AGCGAAAGGGGCAGAGGACACATGGTTTTCAAGGTCGGAGAGACCGTCGTCTACCCGCACCACGGTGCCGCACTCATCGAAGCGATCGAAACACGCGTGATCAAAGGCGAGGAGAAGCAGTACCTCGTCCTGAAGGTCGCGCAAGGTGATCTCACGGTTCGCGTCCCCGCAGACAACGCCGAGATCGTCGGTGTGCGCGACGTAGTGGGCCAGGACGGCCTGAACCGGGTCTTCGACGTGTTGCGAGCGCCACACACCGACGAGCCGACCAACTGGTCTCGCCGGTACAAGGCCAACCTGGAGAAGCTCGCCTCCGGCGATGTCAACAAGGTGGCCGAAGTGGTGCGCGACCTGTGGCGGCGGGAGAAAGACCGTGGCCTTTCCGCTGGTGAGAAGCGGATGCTGGCCAAGGCGCGGCAGATTCTAGTCAGCGAGCTCGCGCTCGCCGAGGGCACCGACGAAGGCAAGGCCGAGGTCTTGCTCGATGAGGTGCTGGAAACCGCGGTGGTCTAGTCGCTGCCGAACGTCATAGCACTGGTCCCTCTCGGGATCGAGGACGTACCCGAAACAGCCGGCGCGTTCGCCCGCGTACGCGGCGCGACTTTGTTGGCACATACCGTACGCGGACTCACCCGCTCAGGTTGTGTCGACCGAGTGGTCGTGGCCGGTCCACATGAGACTCACGTCGCTTGTGCCGCCGCGCTCGACGCGGTCGATGACCACCGCGTCGACCTCGTTCCCGGTGGTCGGGACCACCAAGAATCGACCCGTCGCGCGGTGCACGCCGCTACCGAGTCGGGTGACATCGTGTTGGTGCACGATCCGACCCGAGCGTTCACCCCGCCGGAAACCGTTCGTGCCGTCGTGGAGGCCGTGCGCGACGGTGCCGTGGCAGCCGTGCCGGTGGAGCCTGTCACCGACACGGTGAAAGTGGTGGACACCACCGGCGATGTGCGGTGCACCAGTGACCGCGACCTGCTGCGCAGGGCTCAGTCGCCACGTGGGTTCACGGCCGATTTCCTTCGACACGCGGACATCGCGGACGCGTTGGCCCTCGTGAACCTGGACGTGCGCACGGTTCCAGGGCACCCGCACGGGATGCGCGTGAGTACCGCGTTCGAACGTACCGTCGCCGAGGCCGTGTTCTCGGATCTGGTGGGAGAAGAGCAGACATGAGGATCGGCCAGGGGGTCGACGTTCATCCGATCGAACCGGGGCGGGAGTGTTGGCTCGCGGGCTTGCATTGGCCGGACGCCGACGGTTGCGCGGGTCATTCGGACGGTGACGTGGCCTCCCACGCGCTGTGCGACGCGCTGCTGTCCGCCGCGGGCCTCGGAGACCTCGGTGCGGTGTTCGGTACAGGACAGAACCAGTGGGCGGGCGCGCACGGCGTGGAGCTGCTCACCGAGGTCCGCGCCAAGGTCGCCGAAGCCGGGTACCGGGTGGGCAACGCCGTCGTCCAGGTGATCGGTAACCGGCCGAAGATCGGCCGCCGACGTGAGGAAGCACAGCGAGTGCTCGGCGAAGCCGTCGGCGCGCCCGTGTCCGTGTCGGCCACTACCACCGATGGTCTGGGCCTTACAGGACGGGGCGAGGGCATCGCGGCCATCGCCACGGCTTTATTGGTGCCTCTCGAGGAGGGGTAGAGGTGGCGATCGAGGCGGTGTTGTTCGACTTCTCGGGCACGCTGTTCCGGCTGGAACGCGACCCGAGCTGGTTGGTCGACATCACAGACCATCGGGGCGATCCCCTCGACGTCGAGGCGCAGACCGAGTTGCTGCGTCGCATGACCGCGCCGGTCACGTTGACGGTGGAACTCGACGACGAACACCTGGACGCCTGGCACCGGCGAGACCTCGATCCGGTCCTACACCGCAAGGTGTACCTGGAAGTGCTGCGGCAGTCCGGCATTCCGCGCGTGGAGCAGGCCAAAGCGTTGTACGGGAAGCTGATCGACCCGTCGGCGTGGACGCCGTACCCCGACACCGCCGAGGCGTTGCGCCGGGTGTCCGAGGCCGGACTCACCGTGGGAGTGCTCAGCAACATCGCGTTCGACATCCGTCCCGCGTTCGCCGAACGTGGCCTCGACGCCTACGTCGACGAGTTCGTCCTCTCCTATGAGGTCGGGGCGATCAAACCCGAGCCTGCCGCGTTCCGCATCGCGCTCGACCGGCTCGGGACGGCGCCCGAGCACACGCTGATGGTCGGCGACAGCGACGAGGCCGACGGCGGCGCTCGCCGGGTGGGGTGCGCGTTCGCGCAAGTCGACCCGCTGCCGACGACAGAACGCACGGACGGGCTGCTGAACGCCCTGCGCGAGCATTCCGTGCTCTGACCCGTACCATTTGCGACGTGGCCCTTCAACTGTTCGACACCGCGACCAGGCAAGTGCGCGAGTTCCGCCCCGCGCGCAGTGGAACGGCGTCCATGTACGTCTGTGGGGCCACGGTGCAGGGGATCCCACACATCGGGCACGTACGTGGCGCACTCAACTACGACGTGCTGCGCCGCTGGCTGGTCCATTCCGGACTCGACGTGCTCATGGTGCGCAACGTCACAGACATCGACGACAAGATCCTCACCAAGGCCGCCGAGGCCGGAAGGCCCTGGTGGGAGTGGGCGGCGACGCACGAGCGCGCGTTCGAGGACGCCTATGCTGCGTTGGGCTGCCTGCCACCGTCGGTGACCCCACGCGCTACCGGGCACATCACCCAGATGATCGAGCTGATCCAGCGGTTGATCGACTCCGGCCACGCCTACGCCGCCGAGGGCAACGTCTACTTCTCCGTGGCCACGTTCGACAGCTACGGCATTCTGTCGGGACAGCGCCTGGAAGAGGTGCAACAGGGCGAAACCCAGGCCGAAGGTAAACGCGATCCCCGTGATTTCACGCTGTGGAAGGCCAGTAAGCCGGGAGAGCCCTCGTGGCCGACGCCGTGGGGCCCCGGCAGGCCCGGATGGCACCTGGAATGCTCGGCCATGGCCACCACATACCTCGGCTCGGAGTTCGACATCCACGGCGGTGGCGTGGACCTGGTGTTCCCCCACCACGAGAACGAACGCGCGCAGTCGATAGCCGCGGGTGACGGTTTCGCGCGGTACTGGCTGCACAACGCCTGGGTGACCTTGTCCGGCGAGAAGATGTCGAAGTCGCTCGGCAACGTGGTGGCGATCCCCGAGATGCTGCGCCGCTACCGCGCCGTGGAGCTGCGGGCGTACCTCATCCAGCCGCACTACCGCTCCACCATCGAGTATTCGGATGCCGCGCTGTCGGAGTCGGCTCAGGGTTATCGCCGGATCGAACAGTTCTTGAAGCGCGTGCGGGGCAACACGGGAGAGGTCCGGGTGGGCCGCGTTCCGGCCGAGTTCGCCGCCGCCCTCGACGACGACCTCGGCACACCACAGGCGTTCGCGGTGTTGCACAACACCGTGCGCGACGGCAACGCCGCCCTTGACTCGTCCGACGGCGACACGGCACGGGAACACGCCGAGACCGTGCGCGCGATGGTGGACGTGCTGGGCATCGACCCGCTGTCTGAACAGTGGGCCGAGCAGGCGGGGATCGAGACCGACGCGCTCGCACGGTTGGTCGACGCTCTGCTCGCCGAGCGACAGCAGGCCCGCGCGAACCGCGACTTCGCCACGGCCGACGCCATTCGCGACCGGCTGGCCGAAGCCGGCATCGCCGTGGAAGACACCCCCAATGGTCCTCTATGGACAGTGAGAGACTGACTTATGGCTGGCAATTCCCGGCGCCGCGGAGCGGTGCGTAAACAGGGCACGAAAAAGGGTTCGGTCATCGGTTCCGGCGGACAGCGCCGCAAGGGACTCGAAGGCAAGGGCCCGACGCCGAAGGCGGAGAACCGGCCAGGACATCCAGCGCAACGCAGGGCCGCCGCGGCCGCGGCCCGAGCCGAGCAGAAGCGTGCCGCCGTGAAGAAGGCGGAGGAAGCGCCGGAGATCATCGCGGGCCGTAATCCGGTGGTGGAGGCGTTGCGCGCCGGGGTACCGGCCACGGCCCTGTACGTGGCGTTGAACATCGACGCCGACGACCGCGTGACCGAGGCCGTCCGCATGGCCGCGGACAAAGGCATCTCGATCCTGGAGGTGCCGCGGACCGAACTCGACCGCAAGACGAACGGCGCGGTGCACCAGGGACTCGGCCTGCAGGTGCCGCCGTTCTCGTATGCCTCGCCCGCCGAGCTGCTGAAGGCCGCGCGGGAGTCCGGTGATCCGCCGCTGCTCGTGGCGCTGGACGGGGTCACCGACCCCCGTAACCTCGGAGCCATGATCCGCTCGGCGGCCGCGTTCGGCGCGCACGGCGTGCTGCTGCCGAGCAGGCGCAGCGCCGGCATGACCGCGGTGGCGTGGCGCACGAGCGCGGGCGCGGCGGCGCGACTCCCGGTGGGGATGGCCACCAACCTCACCCGCCAGCTCAAGGCGTGGGCCGCCGAAGGGCTGCTGATCGCGGGGCTCGACGCGGACGGGTCCATGGACATCGACACCATGAACATCGACGTCGACCCCCTGGTCGTGGTGGTGGGTTCTGAGGGCCGGGGCCTGTCGCGGCTCGTGCGCGAGACGTGCGATTTCACCGTCTCCATCCCGATGGCGGCGGGGGTCGAGTCGCTGAACGCCTCGGTCGCGGGTGCGGTGTTGCTGGCCGAGATCGCCCGCCGTCGCCGCGCGGCCGGGCGCGTGTGAACCCGGTGGATCCGGCGAAGACCATCGGAAACCCCGCTGTTTCCCGACGTCTCGTCACCGGTCATTCGTACCGCTCCCCCGCTCGACGTGCTCTGCACCCGGGCGGGGACCCGACCCCACGATCGAGGGACGGGGGCCACGAGCGATTCGTCGACGACGGTGACGTCATCACATCGGCGGGTGCGTCGGCGGGCATCGACATGGCGTCGGTGGCGCGCTTGGTGAGTCGGGAACGGGCGCTCGAGGTAAGGCAGCACATCCAGTACGAACCCCGGTCTCCGCTGTGAGCCCTGCCGGAACTGCGGACACGACTACGCAACCTGCGGACACGGCTACGCAACCTGCGGACACGGCTACGCAACCTGCGGACACGGCTGTGCAAACCTGCGGACGTTGATATGTCCCCTCATCGGGGGACGGCCTTCCGTTAAAGTCACTGTGCGCATGTGTGACCGGGGGGCCTTGGATGTCGTTCGTCTCGCCACTGTTCCTGTGGTATTTCATGCCCGCGATCCTCATCGCGGTGGTGGTACTGCCCCGGGGCTGGCGCAACGGCATCGTCGCCATCGGCAGCCTGATCTTCTACGCCACCGGTGCCGGCGCGTTCACCCTGTTGCTGCTGACCTGCATGGTGGTCAACTACCTCGCCGGGCCCGTGCTGGAGCCGGACCCGTGGAACATGCGTCCGCAGCGGCAACGACGATGGCTGCTGATCGGCGTGGTCGCGTTCGACCTGTCGATCCTGCTGGTGTGGAAGTACGCGGGCTTCGCCACCGAACAGATCGCCTGGTTCGCGCAACTCTTCGGCGGTGACTTCCCCATCGCCGAACTGGCGCTGCCGATCGGGATCTCCTTCTTCACGTTCCACCACATCTCGTACGTGGTGGACATCTACCGGGGTGAACGTCCCGCGCTGCGCAACCCGGTGTCGTTCGGCACCTACATCTCGATGTTCCCGCAGTTGGCGGCGGGGCCCATCGTGCGGTATCACGAGATCGCCGACCAGCTGCCGCAACGCCGCTCCCACCGCCTGGACGACATCGCGGCGGGCTTTCCCAGGTTCGCGTTGGGGCTGTGCAAGAAGGCGGTGATCGCCGACTCGCTCTCGCCGATGGTGGACGCCTGCTTCTCCACCCCGGCCGAGGACATGACGTTCGCGATCGCGTGGCTC
>NZ_DAHVQP010000055.1:0-8848 GCF_027317685.1 Saccharomonospora sp. | reverse complement strand
TGCGTTCCGCGCTGTCAAACCCTCTCAGGTCTGACCCGCTCGCCCCGGTCGTCCCTGGCGACAAAGAGAAGATTACACACCCCCAAAACCCACCCAAACAGGGGGGTCCCCAAACCACAAAACCCCAGCTCAAAGGCACTGCGCGTCCCGTTGGGGCACTTGATCGACTTTCCGTCGCCTCTGACGCCTCCGCGGTGCGGGTTCCAGGCGGAGTGCGTGACGCCGGCTGGGGGCTCGTGTCCGCTCAGTCCGACCTCGCCACCGAACGCTGTGAACGGTTCCATTCGCATCGTTCGGTGGCACCGCAAGATCGGCACAACCCAGAAAAGCGGCGATACGCTGGGAACATGCCCCGCCCGAAGACCCATGACGACGCGCTGAGAGAGAATCTGCTCGCCAGAGCGGGGGAACTCCTCGCCGAGGAGGGTCCGCAAGGACTCAGCCTGCGCAGGCTGGCAGCTGAGGTAGGCACGTCGACGACAGCTGTGTACTCACTGTTCGGCAGCAAGCCGGCGTTGATCGCGGAACTGTGTGCCGAAGGGTTCCGTCGGATCGGCGACCAACTGGGTTCGATGGAGCCCACCGGCGATCCCCTCACGGACCTCGTGCGACTCGGCCTGATCTACCGCGAAGCCGCGCTGGCCCAACGACACGTCTATCCGATCATGTTCGCCGGCGCCTCCCCCGGCGGCGAACAGCCGGCAGGACGGGACGAAGCCTCCCTGCTCACACTCGAACCGCTGCGAGACGCGGTGCAGGCGGGTATCGACGCCGGCGTCTTCCCCCACGTACCCGCCGACATGATCGCGGGCAGTGTGTGGGCGTACGCGCACGGAATGATCCTGTTCGAACTGCACCACAACCTGCCGGCCGGGTTCGAATACCACCACGCGTACGAACGCGGACTTCGAGCGACCGTCACCGGCTGGAGTACCGGCTGACTCAGCTGGTCCCGTACTGCCGATCGCCCGCGTCGCCGAGGCCGGGCACGATGAAGCCCGAGTCGTTGAGCCGCTCGTCCACACTCGCGGTCACCACACGCACCGGGAGCTTCGACTTCTCCAACACCTCGACGCCCTCCGGTGCGGCCACCGCGCACACGGCCGTCACATCGGTGGCACCCCGGTCGGTGAGCAGCCTGATCGTGTACTCCATCGAGCCACCGGTGGCCAACATGGGATCGAGCACCAACACCGGCCGGTCGGCCAACGACTCCGGCAACGACTCCATGTACGGCGTCGGCTGCAACGTCTCGTCGTCACGGGCCAGCCCCACGAACCCCATCTGCGCGTCGGGGATCAGCTTGTGTGCCTGGTCAGCCATCCCCAGACCCGCACGAAGGACGGGAACGAGCAATGGCGGGTTGGCCAACCTGTAGGCGTCGGTACGCGCCACCGGAGTGTGGATACGTTCCGTCGTCAACGGCGCATCCCGCATGGCCTCGTAGAGGAGCATGACCGTGAGCTCATGCAACGCCGCGCGGAAAGCCGCGCTGTCGGTGCGGGCGTCACGCATCGTGGACAGCCGTGCCCTGGCCAGCGGATGGTCGACGACGAGTACGTCCATGCCCGACACTCTAACGCCGGTTTCCCACCTGCCGGACGCCGCGCCACGACGCCGGACGACGGCTCGGGTCCCGTCAGGAACGAAAAACGATTGTGGCGCACCTTCGAGTGCGGGACCGTTCGATGATGGGAAGCAGTATCGAGAGCATCTCAGTCGACTGTGCCGACGCGTACGAGCTGGGTCGGTGGTGAAGCCGGGTACTCGACCTGCCACTGTCGCCCGAGGACCGTCCCGGAGACCCCGAGACGCTCATCGAACTCGGTGACAGTCGGAATCTCCTCTTCCTTCAGGTGCCGGAGCCGAAGACGACGAAAAACCGCCTGCACCTCTGTCTTCGCCCCGATATCCCACGCGACGAGGAGGTACAACGGCTACTCGGGATCGGCGCGGAGACGGTGGCCGACCGACGCGATCCCGACGGCACCGGCTGGGCCGTGCTCGCAGACCCCGAGGGCAACGAGTTCTGTGTACTCCGAGGCGCCCACGACACCCCGCCTCGACTCTAGCTCTCCGCCACACGGTGGCGGAGATCATGTGATTCGCCGTCCCGACGTTAAGGTGGACGCGTGAGCGAACAGCCCTCTCCTCGTGACCCGAAACGACTCCGCGCCTCGGACGCGGACCGGGAACGTGTGGCCCAGATCCTGCACAAGGCCATGGGTGAGGGCCGCATCACTTTGGACGAACTTACCGAACGCCTCGACCAGGTCTACTCGGCCAAGACCCTCGGCGAACTCGAACCGGTGGTGGCCGACCTCCCCACCGACGAGACCGCGCTGCCCACTGTGGCCTCGACGTCGACCTCGTCACTGCCAGACCGACGCATCGGCGGTACACCGGGCTCCACAACGTCGATCGCGGTGATGTCGGGTGCGGAGCGCAAGGGCGCCTGGGTGCTGCCCCGCCAACACAGCAGCTTCGCGTTCTGGGGCGGCGTGGAGATCGACCTGCGGCACGCCCACTTCGCGGAGCAGTACTCCACGATCACGGCCGTGGCGATCATGGGCGGTATCGAGGTGATCGTCCCGGACGACATCACCGCCGAGGTGACCGGCGTGGGGATCATGGGCGCCTTCGAGACGAAGAACAAGAAGGGGGCGTCGCCGACAGCCCCTCCGGGCGCCCCGGTAGTGAAGGTCACCGGCCTGGCGTTCTGGGGCGGGGTCGAGGTGAAACGCGTTCCCCGCAGCAAAATCAAAGAGCTCGAATAGGCAGCTCGGATCCGAATCGCCCAACCGATGATCCCGTGCCGTTACGCTCTCGGCCATGGCAACAGCTACCCTGCCGGCCGAGCTCGCCGACGCCATCCGTGACGAGCGCAGTCTGCGCCGGTTCCTGCACGGCCTGCCAGGAGTGGACCAGGTCGGTGTCGAACAGCGTGCCGCGAACCTGGCCACCCGCAGCATCAAGAAGGACTCGAAGCTGTGGGCGATCGACACCGCGATCTCGATGGTCGACCTGACCACGCTGGAAGGCGCGGACACTCCCGGCAAAGTGCGGTCACTGGCCGTGAAAGCACGGCGACCCGACCCCGACCATCCGGACACCCCACACGTCGCCGCCGTGTGCGTGTACCCCGACCTCGCCGCAACGGCCGTCGAAGCGCTCAACGGTGCCGACATCGCCGTGGCGAGCGTGGCGACCGCGTTCCCATCAGGACGGTCGAGCCGGGACGTGAAGCTCGCCGACGTGGCCCTCGCGGTGTCCGCCGGAGCCACCGAAGTCGACATGGTGATCGACCGCGGCGCATTCCTGGCCGGCCACTACGGACAGGTGTTCGACGAGATCCGCGCCGTCAAACAGGCCTGTGGCGACGCACACCTGAAGGTGATCCTCGAAACCGGCGAACTCGCCACCTACGACAACGTGCGCCGCGCCTCGTGGCTCGCACTGTTGGCCGGTGGGGACTTCATCAAGACATCGACCGGGAAGGTCTCGCCCGCCGCGACACTGCCGGTGACCCACGTGATGCTGCAGGTGGTACGCGACTGGTACACCGCCACGGGCGAACTGCGCGGCGTGAAACCCGCGGGCGGGATCCGCACCACCAAGGACGCCGTGCGATACCTCGTGGCCGTGCACGAAGTCGCCGGGCCGGAATGGCTCACGCCGTCACTGTTCCGTTTCGGCGCCTCAAGCCTGTTGAACGACCTGCTACTCCAGCGACGCACCCAGTTGTCCGGCCACTACAGCGGCCCCGACTACCTCGCATTGGACTGATCGTGACCCAGTGGGAATACGCGCCTGCACCCGAGTCGCGCGACCTCGCCAATCTGAAACCGTCATACCGCCCGTTCATCGGCGGTGAGTTCGTCGACGGCTCGGGCGAGCCGTTGCGGACGATCAACCCGGCCACCGAGGAGGTGTTGGCTGAGGTCGGCACAGCCAGCGCCGCCGACGTGGACAAAGCGGTCAAGGCGGCGAGGAAGGCCTACGACCGCGTGTGGGGACCGATGCCGGGCACCGAACGCGCCAAGTACGTCTTCCGCATCGCCCGGCTCATCCAGGAACGCGCGCGAGAACTCGCCGTGTTGGAAACCCTGGACAACGGCAAGCCGATCAAGGAATCGCGCGACTCCGACATCCCGACGGCCGCGGCGCACTTCTTCTACCACGCGGGATGGGCCGACAAGCTCGACCACGCCGGACTCGGCCCCGGCCCCCGCCCCCTCGGCGTGGCAGGCCAGGTCATCCCCTGGAACTTCCCGCTGCTCATGCTGGCGTGGAAGGTCGCGCCCGCCCTAGCCACCGGCAACACGGTGGTGCTCAAACCAGCCGAGACCACCCCACTGACGGCGCTGGTGTTCGCCGAGATCTGCCAACAGGCCGACCTGCCCCCGGGCGTGGTGAACATCGTTCCCGGCGCCGGAGACATCGGTGCCGCGGTCGTCGAACACCCCGACGTCGACAAGGTCGCCTTCACCGGCTCCACCGAAGTCGGCAAGCAGATCCAGCGCACACTCGCGGGCACGCGTAAAAGGCTCACGCTCGAACTCGGCGGGAAAGCGGCGAACGTCGTCTTCGACGACGCCCCACTCGACCAGGCGGTGGAGGGGATCGTCAACGGGATCTTCTTCAACCAAGGGCACGTGTGCTGTGCAGGCTCCCGACTGCTGGTGCAGGAGTCGATCGCCGACGAGCTGCTGGACAAACTCCGCGCCCGGATCTCCACCCTGCGGCTCGGCGACCCGCTCGACAAGAACACCGACATCGGCGCCATCAACTCCGCCGAACAACTCGCCAAGATCCACGACCTGGTCGCCTCCGGGGAGAACGACGGCGCGCAACGGTGGACCAGCCCGTGCGCGTTGCCCGACAAGGGGTTCTTCTTCGCGCCCACGGTGTTCTCGGGCGTCGAGCAGTCCATGCGCATCGCACGCGAGGAGATCTTCGGCCCCGTACTGTCGGTACTGACGTTCCGCACGCCGGACGAAGCCGTCGCCAAGGCGAACAACACACCGTACGGCCTGTCGGCGGGAGTCTGGACCGAGAAGGGATCGCGCATCCTCTGGATGGCGGACCGGCTGCGCGCGGGCGTGGTGTGGGCCAACACGTTCAACCGTTTCGACCCCACCGCGCCGTTCGGTGGCTACAAGGAATCAGGATTCGGGCGCGAAGGCGGCCGAACGGGTCTGGAGGCGTACCTGCATGTCCAGGGTTGAGGTGGCGAAGACCTACAAGCTCTACATCGGCGGTAAGTTCCCGCGCTCCGAGTCGGGACGCACTTACCCGGTGACCGACGCCAAGGGGAAGTTCCTCGCCAACGCGGCACACGCCTCGCGCAAGGACCTGCGGGACGCGGTGGTGGCCGCACGCAAGGCGTTCGCGGGCTGGTCCGGCGCGACGGCGTACAACCGCGGCCAGGTGCTGTACCGGGTGGCCGAGGTGATGGAAGGCCGCCGGGAACAGTTCGCGGCCGAAGTGGCCGCGTGCGAAGGTCTGCCGATCCGCAAAGCGGAGTCTGTTGTGGACAACACTGTGGACAGGTGGGTGTGGTACGCGGGGTGGACCGACAAGATCGCGACGGTACTCGGCGCGGCCAACCCGGTGGCGGGACCGTACTTCTCCTTCACCGTGCCGGAACCGACCGGCGTGGTCGGCGTGCTGGCGCCACAGAGGTCGTCCCTGCTGGGGTTGGTGAGCGTGTTGGCTCCCGTGCTCGCCACCGGGTGTACGGCCGTGGTGGTGAGCAGCGCGGAGCGTCCGCTGCCCGCGATCACCCTGTCCGAGGTCCTCGCGACCTCGGACGTGCCCGGCGGGGTGGTGAACATGCTGACGGGCAAGGCGTCGGAACTGGGGCCCTGGCTGGCATCCCACGAGGACGTCAACGCCATCGACCCCACTGGGGCGGACCCGACGGATCGGGTCGAGATCGCACGTGAGGCCGCGGGGACCGTCAAGCGTGTACTCGACACGTCCGACGAGGAACCGGACTGGACCCGACTCCCCGGCCTCGGACGCCTGCGCACGTACCTGGAGCCGAAGACGGTGTGGCACCCGATGGGTGTCTAAAGACCTACGGGAACTGCGGACACGACTGCACAACCTGCGGACACGGCTCGGCCGTGTCCGCAGGTTCGCGGTCAGGTTTCGCCGACCTCCATGACACGGATCACGGCCTCGCCCGCCTCGTCCGAAGCCGCGAGGTCGACCTCCGCGCTGATGCTCCAGTCGTGGTTGCCCTCGGGGTCGTCGAGGATCTGCCGAACCCGCCAGACATCGGACTCCTGCTCGATAAGCAACAGGTCGGGGCCTCGCGCGTCGGGCCCGGTGAGGATCTCGTCGTAGGTGTCGAAGTAGTCCACCAACGCGTCCTCCCACGCCACGGCGTCCCACCCCGAGTCGGCGTCGAGTTCGCCGAGCGCGTCGTAGTCCTCCCGCGCCGCGAACTGCACCCGACGGAACATCTCGTTGCGCACCAGAACGCGGAACGCGCGCTCGTTGCGCGTCACCGGAGGCGGGCCTTCCGACGGCTCCGGCCTGCCACTCCGGTCGAGCTCGACCTCGTCGGGATGACGCAGCGCCTCCCATTCGTCCAACAGGCTGGAGTCCACCTGCCGCACCAACTCCCCCAGCCATTCGATGAGGTCCGTCAACGCCTCGGTCTTGGCGTCGTCGGGCACCGTGCGCCGCAGCGCGTCGTAGGTGTCGGCCAGGTAGCGCAGCAGCACCCCCTCCGACCGCGCGAGGCCGTAGAAGTTGATGTACTCGACGAAGTTCATCGCCCGCTCGTACATGTCGCGCACGACGGACTTGGGCGACAGCTCGTAGTCCGACACCCACGGATGTCCCTGCCGGTACCGGGAGTACGCCGCCTCCAGCAGCTCCTCCAGCGGCTTCGGGTAGGTGATGTCCTCCAGCAGCTCCATGCGCTGTTCGTATTCAATACCTTGCGCCTTCATCTCGGCGATGGCCTCATTGCGCGCCTTGAACTGCTGCTGCGACAGCACCTGCTTCGGATCGTCCACGGTGGCTTCCACGATGGAGACCACGTCGAGCGCGTACGACGGCGAATCGGGGTCGAGCAGTTCGATCGCGGCCAACGCCAACGGCGACAGAGGCTGGTTCAACGCGAAGTCGAGCTGGAGATCCACGGTCAGGCGGACACGGCGCCCCTCCTCGTCCGGCTCGTCCAGCTCCTCGACCACCCCGGCGGCGAGCAGCGCACGGTAGATGGCGATGGCGCGAAGGATGTGTTTGCGCTGTGAGGGCCGGTCCTCGTGATTGTCCTCCAGCAGGCGCCGCATGTGGGTGAAGGCGTCCCCGGGGCGCGAGATGACGTTGAGCAGCATCGAGTGCGTCACCTTGAAGCTGGAGACGAGTGGCTCCGGTTCGGCGGCGACGAGGCGTTCGAAAGTGCTCTCGGTCCAGTTGACGAACCCCTCCGGCGCCTTCTTGCGCACGATCTTGCGTTTCTTCTTCGGGTCGTCGCCGGCCTTCTCCAGTGCCTTAGCGTTCTCGATGACGTGATCGGGCGCCTGCACGACCACGTAGCCGTCGGTGTCGTAGCCCGCCCGGCCCGCGCGACCAGCGATCTGGTGGAACTCCCGCGCCTTGAGGTGCCGCTGCCGGGTGCCGTCGAACTTCGTCAACGACGACAGCACCACGGTGCGGATGGGCACGTTGATACCGACGCCGAGCGTGTCGGTTCCGCAGATCACCTTGAGCAGGCCCGCCTGCGCGAGCTGCTCGACCAGACGCCGGTACTTCGGCAGCATGCCCGCGTGGTGCACGCCGATGCCGTGCCGCACCAGCCGCGACAGCGTCTTGCCGAACCCCGCTGAGAAGCGGAAGTCGCCGATGGCTTCGGCGATGGCGTCCTTCTCGGCCCGCGTGCACACGTTGATGCTCATCAGCGCCTGCGCGCGTTCCACCGCGGCGGCCTGCGAGAAGTGCACGACGTAGATGGGCGCCTGGCCGGAGTGCAACAGTTCCGACACGGTTTCGTGCATGGGCGTCAGTGCGTACCGGAACGTCAGCGGCACCGGCCGCTGCGCCGAGGTCACCACAGCGGTGTGTCGCCCGGTCCGACGCGTGAGGTCCCGTTCGAAGAACGACACGTCACCGAGCGTGGCCGACATGAGCAGGAACTGGGCGTTCGGCAGTTCCAGCAGCGGCACCTGCCACGCCCAACCCCGATCGGGCTCCGAGTAGAAGTGGAACTCGTCGGCCACCACCTGCCCGACCTCGTCGACCTCGGCCTCGGGGCCGAGCCGCAGCGCCAGGTTGGCCAGGATCTCCGCGGTGCAACAGATGATCGGGGCGTCGGGGTTGACGCTGGAGTCGCCGGTCAACATGCCGACGTTGTCCGCTCCGAAGATCTCGACGAGCGAGAAGAACTTCTCGGACACCAGGGCCTTGATCGGTGCGGTGTAGAAGCTGCGCCGGCCCTCGGCCAATGCAGTGAAGTGCGCACCGACCGCCACCAGACTCTTGCCGGACCCCGTCGGCGTGGAGAGGATGACGTTGGCACCGGAGACGAGCTCGATGAGCGCCTCTTCCTGCGCCGGGTACAGCTCGAGACCACGCTCACCCACCCATGTGGCGAAAGCGTCGAAGAGTGCATCCGGATCGGTGTCGTCGGGCAGGCGATCTGTGAGAAAGTCAGTCATCGTGCCTTAGATCGTGTCACTGGTGTATTGGTCCCGTGAGGGGTGATCGCGGCTCGGAGTCGGAACCCGTAGGCTTCGCCTAACACGTCCGGTTCCGAGCGCCACAGTGATCCGGCTCGTGCACAGGTGGTTTCCGGAGGGCGGAATGGCACAGGATATCATCCCGATCG